>JBAXNX010000228.1:0-2728 GCA_037133575.1 Chloroflexota bacterium | reverse complement strand
GTGAACATCTGGGACGCCGAGCCCGATGCGCGAGCCTTCGTGCAGCAGCAGAAGCTGACCTTCCCCGCCGTGACCGACCCGGGCGGGAAGACCTACCTCTCCTACGGCGTCCAGCAGCTCCCGACGGCCTTGTTCCTGAAAAAGGGCCTCGAGCAGGACCGCAGGTTCATCGGCGCGCTCACCGAGGCCCAGCTCCGCGAGCTGCTTGACCACGCGGGGGCCGGCTCGTGATCGGGCGGCTGCTGGTATCGAGGCGGGCCAAGCTCGTCGGCGTGCTCGTCCTGGCGAGCCTCGCCATCACCGGACTCGCGGTCTCCGCGGCTGGCTCGTCGATGTCCTACTACGTGACGCCCGAGGAGTTCGCGCAGAAGCTCGACCGCGCCGGGACGACCTTCCGCGTCGGTGGCCGCGTCATCGGCGACTCAGTGGTCGAGCAGCACGGCCGGCCGACCTCGTTCGCCATTACCGGCGACCACGGCGAGCGCATGGACATCGTCTATAGCGGCGTAAAGCCTGATCTCTTCGGCCCCGGTGCCTTCGTGGTGATCGACGGCAAGGCCGACGGCCCGAACCGGCTGCAGGCCTCCTCCGTGATCATCAAGCACGAGAACGCCTTCTACGCGACGAGCCCGACGCCCACCGCCCCGGCGACGAAGCCATGAACGTCGGCGCCACGCTTGGCGCTGCCTCGCTGCTGACGGCCCTCGCGACTGCGCTCTTCGCCATCGGCGCAGCTGCCGTTGGTGGTTGCACGCGCCGCCCGCAGCTGACCAGTGCCGGTCGTCGAGCAGTGATCGTTGCCGCGTTCTTCGTCACCGCCGCCTCCATCACGCTGGGCGTGGGCCTGCTGCGGAACGACTTCTCGATGTCGTACGTCGCCGCTGTCTCGTCGCGCGAGATGGAGACGCCGATGAAGTGGGCGTCATTCTACTCGAAACAGCCGGGCTCGCTGCTGTACTGGACCTGGGCGATGTCGCTGCTGATGGCGCTCTTCGCCTGGCGTACCATCCCGAGCATCCAGTGGGGCGCCGCCCAGGCCACGGCGCTCTGCGGCGCGTGCCTCACCGCGTTCCTCATCGCCCTCGTGTTCTTCGCCTCGCCGTTCCACGCGAGCGATGTCATCCCCGCCGATGGCGTGGGCCTCAACCCGCTGCTGGTCGACCGAGGCATGCTCGTGCACCCGCCGTTCCTGCTCGGTGGTCTTGTCAGCACGGCGCTGCCGTTCGTGCTCGGCATGACCGCGCTGATGGCGGGGCGCCTCGACGGCGCGTGGCTGCGTGCGGTGCGGCGCTGGGCGCTCGCCTCGTGGCTGATCCTCAGCATCGGCAACATGCTCGGCGGTTGGTGGGCGTACACCGTGCTCGGCTGGGGCGGTTACTGGGGTTGGGACCCCGTCGAGAACTCGGCGATCCTGCCGCTGCTGCCGCTGACCGCGTTCGTGCACTCGATGATGGTCCAAGAGCGTCGAGGCATGCTGAAGCTGTGGAACCTCACGCTGGTCATCGCGGCGTTCTCGCTCGCGGTGTTCGGCACCTTCAACGTGCGCAGCGGCCTCGTTGACTCCGTGCACTCCTTCGCGCAGTCGGAGATCGGCGCGTACTTCCTCGTCGTGCTCGCGGTCGTGCTGATCGGCGCACTCGTACTGATGGTGTGGCGTGTGCCGTACATGCGCGCCGAGCATGACTTCGAGTCACTGCTGTCACGTGAGAGCACGCTGATCGTGAACAACTACCTGTTCACTGCGATCGCTCTCGTGATCCTCGGCGGCACGCTCTTCCCTGTGTTCTCCGAGCTGTTCGTCTCCTCGAAGATCACGGTCGGCCCGCCCTTCTATAACAGCGTGGTCGGCCCGTTGCTGATCATCCTCGTCGCGCTGGTCGCGATCGGCACCGTGCTGCCGTGGCGTCGAGCCTCGAACGCGACGATCGCGAGGCGCTTCGCGGTGCCGGGCGTGATCACGCTGGTCGCCGGCGTGGTGCTGTTCATCCTCGGCGTGCGTGAACCTCGAGCCCTCGCCGGCGTGGTCTCAGCCGTCGCGCTCGTCGTCGTGACTGCGCGCGAGTTCGCACTTGGCGCTCGAGGTGCGCATGCGGCCGGCGTGCCGTGGATCGGGACGCTGGCAGCGCTCTTCGCGCGCGATCAACGGCGCTACGGCGGCTACCTCGTGCATATCGGTGTCGCCGTGATGGCTGTCGCTGTCATCGGCTCGACGGTCTACCAGCAGCAGACGCGCGTCAGCCTCTCGCCGGGCGAGTCGTTCCAGATCGCGGGCCGCACGCTCACCTTCATGGGCCTCGACCAGCGCGATGGCACGGTCAACGGCGTGCAGACCGAGGTCATCGCGCCACTACTGGTAACGCACGGCAAGGACACGGAAGCCATCCTCGAGCCGGGCCGTCGTCGCTTCACGAACTTTCCCGAGCAGCCGACCGCGATTGTCGCGCTGCACACCTCGCTGCGAGATGACCTCTATGTCTTCGTGCAGGGCTGGGACGACACCGGTCGCGCGGACTTCAACGTCTTCGTGAATCCGTTGATCGTGTGGCTCTGGATCGGCGGCGCGATCTATGTCGTCGGCGGCATCTTCTCGTGGATGCCGCTCGTTGGCCCGGCGCCCGTACGCGAGCCCGCGACTACTGGCGGCGCACAGCCGCAGCGGGCATAACCGATGACCTCGATGCTGCCGAGGCGTGCGCTGCTCGTCGCGCTGAGTGCGCTCGGCGTGTGG
>JBAXNX010000227.1:0-2733 GCA_037133575.1 Chloroflexota bacterium | reverse complement strand
TGGACGCGCGCCAGGATCGTCGACGCGTCGCCGACGGCGAGGTACGCACCGGGGTCGCCCGCGTGCCCTTGCCGCGCGAGGGCAGCGACCGCTGGCCTGACCGCGTCGTCCTCCCAGCCGCCGAAGCGGAATGGGAAGGCGATGCCGTAGTGATCGGGATCGAGTGGCCGCCCTGCCGCCGCTGAGCTGTCGCGGATCGCGGCGACGGTTACCGCAACCTCCGGCACCGTCTGCCCACCACCCAACCAGCCGGTCCCGATGCGCGCGGTGCGTCGGACTGCTGCATCGCTGCTCCCGCCGATCCACAGGGGCAGCGGCTGTTGCGCAGGCCCTGGCGCGATCTGCACGTCTTCGTACTGGTAGTGCTTCCCGGCGAACGTCACGCTCGCCCCGGTCCACAGTTGCGCCATCACCGTCAGCGCCTCGTCCATGCGTGCGCCGCGCGTATGACGGTCGTGACCAGTCGCACGCCATTCGATCGCGGTGTCCGATCCCACCCCGAAGCTCGGGACGAAGCGGCCACCACTCAGGTAATCGATCGTCGCGCACTGCTTCGCCACAACAATCGGATCGCGCAGCGGCAGCACCAGCACGTTCGTGCCGAAGCGCATGCGCTGCGTGCTCGAGGCGAGCGCCGCCATCAGCGACAACGGTTCGAGCGAGGGCTCGACCGACACGAGTCGGTCAGTCTGCCAGATCGAGTCCACGTCGCCGCCTTCGCAGGCCTCGACCCACTGCCACAGCTCCTGCGGCGACGAGAACGGGAACATCCCCAGCGCCATCCCAATGCGGACGCTCATCTCGAGACTCCCTCATGCGCGAACGTGGACTTGAAGATTAGACCGCTCCGCTTATCCCGATGACAGTCCGACTCGCGAGGATGCCACGCATCCGATCCCACAATCACGGTCGCGAGACGCTGGGCGAAAACCCGCCCGCGGGCGGTGGACGGGAACCGCCGGTGGCAGCACGATCGACACATGACCGACCGTGAACGACTCGCCGAGTACGACCGCTGGCTCGCCAGCCCATCGCCGAGCGCGATCGCCTTCCGCTGGATGATGGGCGCCACCGGCCAGTGGGCCGTCAACACCCCGCTCATGAAGCTCCACCAGCACCTGATGATGCAGCCGAAGCATCGCTGGCTCGACATCGGCTCCGGCCGCGGCGCGCTGCTGCGCTTCATCGACTCGCGCGTCGGCTTCCAGCGCGCTCCCGTCGGCCTCGACGGCTCGCGCGAGCTCCTGCGCATCGCCCGCGACGACCAGCGCGGCGCGGAGCACATCGCGGCGCTCGCCCAGGGCACCGCCACCACGCTGCCCTTCCGCGACGAGTCCTTCGACTTCGTCACCTGCGGCCACCTCGTGAAGCACCTCACCGACGCCGAGCTCGACACCTTCCTGCTCGAGGTGCGCCGCGTACTCGTCGGCGGCGGACTCGCCGTCATCTGGGACTTCGCCCCCACTGGCGGTGAGCGTCTCGATCGCTGGAATCGCTTCGTGCTCTCCACCGGCGTCCACGACCTGCAGCTTCGAGGCACCCGCGACCTCATGCAGCACGCCACCGCCAACGGCTACGAACTCGTGCGCGACGCACGCCTCCGCCCGTTCATCGTCCCGCCTATCCCCCGCGCCTCGATCTTCATCGGCAAGGCCCCCGAGGGCTGGCACGGCCCAGACAACGACCCGCACGAAACGAGTACGGACGACTGATGCCTGACCTCGAGAATTGGATCTCCCTCGTCGCGCTGATCATCGGCCCCGCCGCGATCGTCGTCTTCAGCTTCCGCGCCATCCGTCGAGGAGAAGCCCGAGCACTCGAGGCGCGCCGCACCAGCTACCGCACCGAACGCACGACCGGCGCCACGCACACCGAAGCCCTCCAGCGCTCGGGCGCCGCCGAAGAAGAGGTCTTCGACCTCAACAAGTAGACGCCATCCGGCGTTTGGAGTTCAGGCAGAGGCTCAGTCGTGGATGCCGCGGACGACTCGTGCCGGGACACCGACCGCCAGCACGTTCGCAGGGAGATCGTGGGCCACCACAGCACCCGCACCCACGACAGTGTTCTCGCCGATTGTCACACCCGGGCAGACGATGAGCCAGACGTTGTTCCCGATCGTGATCGGCTGAGCCGCTTCCCATTTCTCTCGCCGGAGAGTTGGCTCGACGGGATGCGTCGGAGTCAGCAGCTGAACGTTTGGCCCTATCTGGACGTCATCGCCAATCGTCACACGCGCCACGTCCAAGCAGACGAGCCCGAAGTTGGCGAACGTGCGGGCTCCCACGAAGGTCTGATAGCCATAGTCGAAGTGAACGGGTGGACGCAGTTCGCTACCGTCACCGAATGCCCCAAGCAACTCGCGCAATAATCGGTGCCGCTCGTCGATGTCCTTCGGACTGCCTGTATTGAGACAGTGGGTGAGCTCCATCGCGCGCTGACTGTCTCGAGTGAGCTCGGGATCGTCGGCGATATAAAGTTCACCGGCGAGCATGCGCTCTCGCATCGAGCGTGGTTGGTGACTGTATGTCATGTACGCCTCCGCGCTAGGTGAGGCTAAGCCTGAGCGGTCACGCAAGAAGAACCTGCTGCCTGGTGCTTACAGCTCGGAATACAACCCACAGCGATCAATGATCGCGCGTACCGCCTCCGGCACAAGTACGTCCGTTGACTCACCAGCACGAATGCGGTTCCGCACATCCGTGGACGAGATGTCGAGTGACACCATCGCCACCG
>JBAXNX010000226.1:0-2738 GCA_037133575.1 Chloroflexota bacterium | reverse complement strand
TGAATTGTTGACGCTACCTCGCGGTATCAGTACGGTTTACTTTCCCCTCACGCACCTCTATCCTTGACGCAACGTTGGCCGCGGTCATTTCACAGGGCTAGGAACCAAATCACGCCGGTTCGGCAAAGCGGAAGCATGCCGTCCGGTTTCGTGCGCGTTCCATGTTGGTCCCCTGCCGTCCCCGTGGCTGCAGCTGCTTCCGCTTCGCTGCCGTGTCTAGCCTCGGAGGGCCATTTTGGCAACCGACCGGCGCATCGTGCGCTCTATCCGTCGGGTCCCCAGCACAGTCAAGCAGTACGGCTCGGCACCATCGGTGCTGGAGATGCCGCACCTGATCGAGATGCCTCGCCAGGCGTATGACCGCTTCCTGCGCGACGGGCTGCGCGAGCTGTTCGACGAGATCTCGCCGATCACCGACTTCACCGGTACCCGGATGAAGCTCGAGTTCGGTGAGTACCGCCTCGAAGAGGCGAAGTGGAGCGAGCGCGAGTGCCGCCAGCGCGACGCGACGTACAGCGCACCGCTGCGCGTGCGCTCGGCGCTGACGATCCTCGAGACCGGCGAGATCAAGGAGCAGGACCTCTTCCTAGGTGACCTGCCCCTGATGACCACCAACGGCACGTTCATCATCAACGGCGCCGAGCGTGTCGTTGTATCGCAGCTCGTGCGATCGCCTGGCGTGTACTTCACCGCCTCGCCCGACCCGGCCACGGGTCGCCGGCTGACGGCGGCGAAGCTGATCCCGAACCGCGGTGCATGGCTCGAGTTCGAGACGTCCAACAAGGACGTGCTGTCGGTGAAGGTCGACCGCAAGCGCAAGATTCCAGTCACGGTGCTGCTGCGTGCGATCGACATGGAAGACGAGAGCATCCCCGAGGACCAGCGCGGGACGAACGACCGCATCCTTGAGTGGTTCAAGGACATCGACACCAACGAGGACCACAAGTACATCGAGGCGACGCTCGCGAAGGACGCGACGGAAAACCGTCGGCAGGCCCTCGAAGAGTTCTACCGCCGCCTCCGCCCCGGAGACCCGCCGACGGCGGACAACGCTCGCGCACTGCTTGAGCAGCTGTTCTTCAGCGACCGCCGTTACGACCTCGGTCGTGTCGGTCGCTACAAGGCGAACAAGCAGCTGTCGCTGGTCGACGCGCCGACGGTCCGCACGCTGCGGCCGGCGGACATCATCGCGATCATCAAGAAGCAGATCCTCGTCAACAACGGCAAGGGCCAGCCGGACGACATCGACCACCTGGGCAACCGCCGCGTGCGCGCGGTCGGTGAGCTGATCCAGAACCAGTTCCGCGTCGGCCTGCTCCGCATGGAGCGCGTCGTGCGCGAGCGCATGACGATCACCGACCCGGAAGAGACGACGCCGTCGGCGCTCGTGAACATCCGCCCGGTTGTGGCCGCCATGAAGGAGTTCTTCGGCGGCTCGCAGCTGTCGCAGTTCATGGACCAGACGAACCCGCTGGCTGAGCTGGCGCACAAGCGCCGCCTGTCGGCCCTCGGCCCTGGTGGTCTCTCGCGAGACCGCGCCGGGTTCGATGTGCGTGACGTCCACTTCAGCCACTACGGCCGCATCTGCCCGATCGAGACGCCAGAAGGTCCGAACATCGGACTGATCGGCAACCTTGCGACATACGGCCGCGTGAATGACTTCGGCTTCATCGAGACGCCGTACCGCCCCGTGCTGCACGAGGTCGGGACGCGCAGTGCCGAGCTCGTCGGTCGCTTCCTCGCCGAGGAGGTCAAGGACGGCTCCGGCAAGGTGATCGGCAAGGACGGCCAGCAGGTCGACGCAGCGATGGCCGCAGCACTGGCGAATGCGGCGAACGACCGCATCGCGGTGATGCCGTTCGCCTCGACGGAGACGAACTACCTCGACGCACACTCGGAAGAGCCGCTGCGCATCGCGCAGGCGAACACCGCACTGGACGAACACGGCAACATCATCGCCGCGCGCGTCGAGGTGCGGCACGGCCAGCACCCGCGCATGGTGCTGCCGATCGAAGTGGACTACATGGACGTGTCGCCTCGACAGATGGTGTCGGTGGCGGCTGCGCTCATTCCGTTCCTTGAGCACGACGACGCCAACCGCGCCCTGATGGGCGCCAACATGCAGCGACAGGCTGTGCCGCTGCTGCGCCCGGAAGTGCCGCTGGTAGGCACGAGCATGGAGCGCCAGGTCGCGATCGACTCGGGCCAGGTGCTGCTTGCGGAAGAGGACGGCGAGATCACCTCGTCGACCGCCAACTTCATCACGGTGAAGTACCAGTCGGGCCGCGAGGTGCGCTACCCGCTGCTGAAGTTCGTGCGCTCTAACCAGGGCACGTGCATCACGCAGCGCCCGCTGGTCTACAAGAACCAGGCTGTGCGCCGCGGTCAGCCGCTGGCGGACTCGTCGTCGACGCAGAACGGCGAGCTCGCGCTCGGTCAGTCCGTACTCGTGGCATTCATGTCATGGGAAGGTCTGAACTTCGAGGACGCGATCATCCTGTCCGAGTCGGTGCTGCGCGACGACAAGTTCACCTCGATTCACATCGAAAAGTACGAAGTCGAAGCGCGTGACACGAAGCTCGGCGCTGAGGAGATCACGCGGGACATCCCGAACGTCGGCGAGGAGTCGCTGCGCGACCTCGACGAGGAGGGGATCATCCGCGTCGGCGCGGAGGTGCGTGAAGGCGACATCCTGGTCGGCAAGATCACGCCGAAGGGCGAGACCGAGCTGACGCCGG
>JBAXNX010000225.1:0-2741 GCA_037133575.1 Chloroflexota bacterium | reverse complement strand
AGGGGTCGAAGCCCGTCGTCGGCTCGTCCAGGAACAGCAGGTCCGGGTCGCCGGCCAGCCCAATGGCAACGTCGAGGCGGCGCTGCTGGCCGCCGGAGAGCCGGCGCACGCGCATGTCGCGCTGCTCTTCGAGCCCCACGACCGGCAGCACATCGTCGACCTTCAGCGGATGCGGGTAGTAACCGGCGTACAGCTCGACAGCCTCACGCACGGTGAGATAGCGGTCGACGCCAGTGGTTTGCAGCACGATGCCGATGCGCTCCTTGAAGGCGCGCTCGTGCAGCGCGGGGTCGTGCCCCAGCACGCGCACCTCGCCGCCCGTGCGCTCGCGGTGGCCTTCGAGGATCTCGACGGTCGTGGTCTTGCCGGCGCCGTTTGGCCCGAGCAGCGCGAACACCTCGCCCTGCTGGACGCTCAGGTCGATGCCCATGACGACCTCGCGGTCGCCGTATGCCTTGCGCAGACCCTGGACGTGGACGGCGAGCTCGGCCATGTGGACTCCTCAGGACGACGCGTTCAGCGTCCTCCCGCGCTGGTGCAGGATCAATCGAGCGAATATGGCAATTGTGTGAGCGCGCGCGATCCCGAGCCAATCACCCCGCGGCTGACGCCTCGTTTGGCCGCAACTCCGCCAGTGCCGTCTCCAGCCACGTCATCGTGTCGCGGAACAGGCTCGTCGCGTACGAGACGCGCCGCACCCCGAGCTCACGCGCAGCGTCGAGGCCGATCGGGCCGCCTCGGCGCACGTTGATGTTGACCACCTCGGCCGCCGCGACGATCTCGCGAATCGCCTCGGGATCCGAGAGCAGGATCGGATACACGCAGTCGGCGCCCGCCTCGCGGTACAGCCGAGCCCGCCGCAGCCCCTCGGCTAGCTGCTCCTCGGGTGTGCCGAGCCGCTGCACGAACACATCCACACGCGCGTTGATCACGAGTGGCACACCGAGGCGCTCCGCCGCCGCCTTCAGCCGCGCGAGGCGCTCCGCCTGCACATCGGCGTCGATCACCCCAGTGCCCCGGTGGTCGGTGTCCTCGTAGTTCAGTCCGCTCGCGCCGATCGCGATCACGCGCTCGGCCGTCTGCTGCGGCGAGAGGCCGTAGCCGCCCTCGAAGTCCACGGTCACCGGGATCGAGACCACACGAGCGAGGCGCGCGGTGGCAGCCGCCATCTCCTCCATCGGTGCGCCCTCGTGGTCCTCGAACCCGAGCGCCTGCGCGACGCCGCCGCTGGTCGTGGCGATCGCTGCGAAGCCGGCCGCCTCGACCCGCTTGGCCGAAGCCGCGTCCCACGCATTGGGCAGCACGAGTGGGCTTGGTCCCGCGTGCAGGCTGCGCAGCAGGGCAGCACTGGCGGACAATCGCTGGAGGGTGTCGTCGCTGGGCATGTTCGTCATGCCGACGATCCTACGCCGTGGGCTGGGTGCTCGCTGAGGGGGCTACATGCGTGTGTTCATCGTGGGTGCGACCGGTGTGATTGGCCGCACGCTCGTCCCGCAGCTCGTGGGACAGGGCGACGAGGTCGTCGCACTCGTCCGCTCGAAGGAGCGCGCGGCGATCATCGACCTCCCCGACGTCGAGGTGATCGAGGGCGACCTGCTCACGATCGAGCCGTCCGAGCTCACCTCGATCCTCCGAGGCTGCGACGCCGCCGCGCATATGGCGACCGCGCTCCGCGCCGACTCGCCCGGCCTCGGCACCACGAACACCAACGAGGCGCTGCGCACCACCGGCACGCGCAAGCTCATCGACGCCGCGCTCGAGGCAGGCATTGGCATGTACGTCCAGCAGGGCATCGCGCTCTCGTACGTCGACGGCGGCGACAACTGGCTCGACGAGTCCACGCCGTTCTTCGTCGCCGACCCCGCGGTCACGCCGCCCCACGTCGCGATGGAGGCGATGGTGCGTGAGGTCGACTCGAACCGCATGCGCTGGCAGATCCTGCGCGGTGGCTCGTTCGTCGGCCCCGACACCTTCCAGGGCCGCACCATCGCCCGTCTCCGCAGCGGCGAGGAGCACATCCTCGGCGATGGCATGAACTGGGTCTCGTACATCCACGCCGACGACTACGCCGATGCCGTGGCCCTCGCGCTGCACTCCGACGCGAGCGGCGAGCTGCTCAACATCAACGCCGAGCCGATCCACCAGGGCGAATACCTCGAGGGCCTCGCGTCACGTCTCGGCCTGCCCGCCCCCGTCCGTGAGCCCGAGGCGACTCGCCCGCGCTCGTACCGCAACTCCACCGACCGTGCGCGCAGCGTGCTCGGCTGGCAGCCCTTCCATAGCATCTGGCCTGGATAGGCCTGCCCCGAGATGTGATAGACACTTGCGCAGACTGTCATGTGTCATGTAAAACTGACATATGACAGATGGTTCTTACGAGGTTGTTGAGTCGGTCGCCGGTCTGCCGGCGGTGATTGCAGCGCTGGACCATCCGGCCCGGCTGCGCATCCTCGCCATGCTGTCGGAAGGACGGGAGTACGTCAGCGAGCTAGCACGTCGTCTACAAATCAGCCGCCCGCTGCTGCACATGCACCTGCGACGGCTGGAGGCGGCCAGGCTCGTGGTTGGCAGCCTGGAGCTCTCCGACGACGGGAAGGCGATGCGCTTCTATGCCGTCGCGCCGTTCGACTTTCATGTCACCCCGGACGCCATCACGCAGGCAGTCAGCCAGTTGGGGCCGGCCGGCCTCGACACCCCCAATGCATCGAAGGAGTTGGATTGATGGACGCAATAGTAATTTC
>JBAXNX010000224.1:0-2746 GCA_037133575.1 Chloroflexota bacterium | reverse complement strand
CCTCGGAGTCCGCGAGGAGGGTGCGGACGCGCTCGGCGAGCTGCTCGTTGTACGGCATCGTGGCGATTCTACGCAGGTTCGCGACGCTGCTACCCTGAGAGCAGGCATCGCGCCGCCCCCACGACTTGGAAGGATCCATCGAGCATGGCCGAGAGCGCCCTCGATACGGCGATCAAGCAGTTCCACGAGGCCGCCGACCGTGCGGCGCTGAACACCAGCCAGCGAGAAATCCTGACCGCGTTCAAAACGGTGTACGAGACTGAGTTTCCGGTGGAGATGGACGACGGCACGTTCCGCGTGTTCCGCGGCTACCGCGTGCACCACAACAACGCCCGCGGCCCAGTGAAGGGCGGCGTGCGCTTCTCGCCAGAGGTGAGCCTGGACGAGGTCAAGGCGCTGGCGATGTGGATGACGTGGAAGTGCGCTGTTGTTGGCATCCCGTTCGGTGGGGCCAAGGGCGGCGTGATCGTCGACCCCTCGAAGCTGTCGCAGAACGAGCTGCAAAACCTCACCCGTCGGTACACGGCCGAGATCACGCCGATCATCGGGCCTGACCAGGACATCCCGGCGCCGGACATGGGCACGAACGCTCAGATCATGGCCTGGATGATGGACACGTACTCGATGGGGCACGGGTACACGATCCCCGGTGTCGTCACGGGCAAGCCTGTGTCGTTGGGCGGCTCGGAAGGGCGATACGAAGCGACCGGCCGAGGGCTGCTGTTCATCCTCGAGGAGCATCTGCGCGAAGCGGGCGGCGTGCGCGGCAAGCGCATCGCGGTGCAGGGCTTCGGCAACGTCGGCGGCGTGGCGGCTCGGTTGATGCATCGCGCCGGCGCCATCGTGCAGTACATCTGCGACAAGGACACGGGCATCTATCGCGTCGAGGGCGTTGACTGCGATTCGGCGTTCGCCTTCATCGAATCCGGTGGACTGCTCAAGGACTGGACGGGCGAAGGCGAGCGCATTCCCCCCGCCAACGTGCTGACTGCTGATGTGGACGTGCTCGTGCCGGCGGCAGTGGAGCACTCGCTGACCGCGGAGAACGCGGGACAGGTGCGCGCGCCATTGATCCTCGAGGGCGCCAACGGGCCGACGACGTCCGAGGCAGATGCGATCTTCCTCGAGCGCGGCATCCCGGTGATTCCCGACGTGCTCGGGAATGCGGGCGGCGTGACCGTCTCGTACTTCGAGTGGGTGCAGGCGCGGCAGTATCTGCACTGGAGCGAGGAGCAGGTCAACGAGGAGCTGCGCCGAATCATGGTGACGGCATATCGCGCGATTCAGCAGCGCGTCACCTCGAACCCCGGCACCTCGATGCGACAGGCTGCGCAATGGATCGGCGTCGAGCGCGTGACCGAGGCGACGACGCTGCGCGGCATCTACCCATAGTCGCGTGACACCCGTCTCCAACGATCTGGCACACGAGCGCATCGCGGTGATCGTGCTCGCGGCGGGGTCGTCGTCACGCATGGATGGCGTCGACAAGATCTGGGCCGACCTCGGTGGCGTGCCGCTGCTCGCGCACTCGCTGCGCACAGCGAGCATGCTCGCAGGCGTGACGGACATCGTGGTCGTGAGCAGCGGCGCACGGCATGCCGACATCACGGCGCTGGCCTCGAAGGCTGGTGTCGAGGTGCGCTGCATTGAGGGTGGCGCACGCCGGCAGGACTCGGTGGCGCGGGGGATCGAGGTGGCACCCGACGCGGACTATTACCTCGTGCATGACGGGGCGCGGCCGCTCGCGCGTGCGCCATTGTTTACACGCGTACTCGACGCTGCGCGCCTGCACAGCGCAGTCGTGCCGGTGGTGCCAGTCGTGGACACGGTGAAGCGCCTCGATGGACACGGGCGCGTGCTCGAGACCGTGGACCGCAGCGCGCTCGCGGCGGTGCAGACACCGCAAGGGTTCGCGGGGGAGCTACTACGACGCGCCCACCGTGAGGTGACGGCGGACGCCACCGATGACGCCTCGATGGTGGAGGCGCTCGGCGAGCCGGTCGTGACGGTGACAGGCGATTCTGCGAATCTGAAGGTGACGACGCCGCGCGACCTCGTGATCGCGCGTGCGCTGCTCGCCGCAGCGTCACAGGCAGATGGGTCCGAGGGGTAGGCCATGCGCGTCGGGATCGGCTACGACATCCACCAGTTCCGCGCCGAAGGCACGTTGCGCCTTGGCGGGATCGAGATCAGCGAGGCACCGCAGCTCGACGGACACTCCGACGGCGACGCGCTGATTCACGCGGTGATCGACGCCATCCTCGGCGCGGCGGGTGAGGGCGACATCGGGCAGCACTTCCCACCGGGCGACCCGGCGACGCGCGGCATCGACAGCCGCGAGCTACTGACGCGGATGGTGCGGCTCGTCTCGGCGCGCGGCTTCACGGTGCACAACGTGGACGCGACGGTGATCGCAGAGCGGCCGCGGCTCGGGCCGCACATCGCCACCATGCGCGAGGCACTGGCGCGCTGCCTGAGCGTGCCGTCCTCGGCGGTGAATGTGAAGGCGACGACACACGAGCGCTTCGGCTCGCTCGGGAGCGGCGAGGCGATTGCAGCGCTCGCGACCGTGCTGCTCGACGAAGACAGCGCCTAACCGTCGGGGCGTAGGGCTGGCCCTGCGGCGGCTCGGGCGTGGCGTGCGCTATCCTAGACCGACGATGAACCACCTCGACAGCCGCGAGTTGTTTTCCTGCGCGTGTGCGCGCTGTCTCCGGGGGTAGCCGGCTTCCTGCTGGCGCCCCGA
>JBAXNX010000223.1:0-2747 GCA_037133575.1 Chloroflexota bacterium | reverse complement strand
CCCCTGCGGCAGCGGCAAGAAGTTCAAGCGCTGCCACGGCGCGTAGGGCGCTGACCGCCACAACCCTCGACCGCGCCCCATCAGAACGAGGCCCCCTTCCGCGGCAGGAAGGGGCAGGTGATGGGCGCTCCACGTCGGTACTCGACGCGCCGAGGACAAGCTCACCGGCACGTCGTCCGATCGTGTCGAGGCGTGCGGGTACAATGAACGCGTATGTCTCCAACAACGGACACCACTGACGCGCGCGAACCGGACGTGCTCGACCCCATCGGGACGGTGATCGACGCGTTCTTCGTCGATCCGGATCGCGTCGGTGACGACGATCTCGCCGAGGCCACGCCGCGCGGGCACGTGCGCGTGCCTCGCGAAGGACCGTTGTCGCCGGAGCAGAGCGTCGAGGCGCTGCGGCGCGCGCTCGAGCGCGGCGTGCCGTGGTATCCCGCACTGCTCGAGGTGATCGCACGCTGGACCGCGCCGGCCGAGCAGATCGACGGCGAGCCGCAGACCTACCTGATCGCCGGCGAGGCGTTCGACTGGCTGCTGCTGGCGCAGCGACTGCTGGACGAGGTCGCGGACCTCGTGCCGGTCGACGAGGCGGAGCAGTTGCTGGTCCACGGCATCGCGCCGGATGGCAGCGATGAGGATGACTTCGAGCAGGCGATCGGTGCGGCGAAGCACCGTGCGCACCTCAACTTTCAGTACGGCGTGGTCGTCGAAGAGCTGCTGCTGCTCGCGGTCGAGCTGGAGCTGGTGAAGTCGGGGACGCTCTCCGGCGCCGGGCGTCCCGCGCCCGACCTCGAGGCGTTCGAGCACGTGTACGGCAAGCCGCTCGACGAGCTGAAGCTGCTCTACGGCTACGAGCTGGGGCGCGTGCTGGGCGACCGCATGAGCCAGTCGGAGCTGCAGGCGTTCACGTACTGGCTGTCGAAGTACCGCGTGCGCACGGGTGAGCCGGCGCGTGTCGCGTCCGACACGAAGAAGGCGATGGCGATGATGTCGCGCCTCGAGGCTGGTCGTGCGCGCCTCGGACGGCTGCACGCCGCGCAGGCGCGCGCGGGTCGCGTCGTCGAGACCGACACGCCGAGGCGCGCCGCCCCTCCGCAGCGCAAGCCGCGCCCCGCGCGCAACGGCCCGCGCGTCACACACGAGGATGCGTCGGCCGAAGAGGCCATCGAAGAAGTAGAGGCGTAACGAAGCCCGGGTATCACCCGGGCTTCGTCGTTGTGGGGGCAGGGGCCGGGGTCGCACTAGGACTTGATCTCGATCTGCTTCGGCGTGGATTCTTCGGGAGCGGGATCCGCAGCGTGAGGACGCCGTCCTTCAGCGTGGCCTCGACGCCGGGTCCTTCCCGATGCCGGGGAGCGCGACGCGGCGGCTCAGGCTGCCCCACGACCGCTCGCGGCGGTACCAGCGGTCAGCGGTCGCCCTGCTCCTCGTTGCTCGTCCGCGTGGGCCGCCTGGATCGTCAGGACGCCCTCGTGGACCCACCTCGTCCTTCGTGAAGCCGGGGAGATCGGCGCGCACGACGACCTCCTTCTTCGCCCCGTTCTGCGCCTCCGCGATGTCGAGGGCGAGCGTGGCCTCCTCGTTCAGGACGCCCATCGGGTGGCGGAAGAACGGTTCGTCGAAGAACTGCTCCATCGCGTGGCGGAGGACCGGGTTCAGGCCGAACGGCTCGCGTCGAATGATGTCGGGCATCGCGGGCCTTTCGTGTGATGCAACTGAAGCGAGAACCGTGGCGGCTGTGGCCTCAAGCGCCTTCGGTACGCCCTATGCTAAATATCTCGTCCAACGAAGCAAGAGATATGAGTCTTACAGACTCATATAGTATTCACACGACGGTCACATTCTGCTATGCTTACCTCGTGGCTACGAACTATTACGACGTGCTGGGTGTGAAGAAGGACGCTTCCGCGAAGGAGCTGCGTGCCGCGTTTCGACGCCTCGCGAGGCGGCACCACCCGGACGTGAACCCCGGCGACCCGGAGGCTGAGCGTCGCTTCAAGGAAGTGAACGCCGCGTACGAGGTGCTGTCCGACACGGACAAGCGCTCGAAGTACGACCGCTACGGCGACCAATGGGAGCACGCCGACCAGATCGAGGAGATGCGCCGCCAGCAGGGTGGCGGCTTCGGCGGCGGTCGAGGTGCCCCCGGGGGCTCGTATTCCTTCGGCGGCGAGGGCATCGACCTGGGCGAGCTGTTCGGCGGGCGGGCCTCGTCGGGCGGTGGCGGCGGCGGTGGGTTCTTCGACTCGATCCTGCGCGGATCGCGCGGGCGCTCGCGCGGAGACGACGTGGAGCAGGCCGTGCGCGTCTCGCTCCTCGAGGCGTACTCCGGCGCGACCCGCACGATCGAGGTGCGCGAGGGCGAGGAGCGCTGCATGGTCTGCGGCGGCGTGGGCCAGCTGGCTGGCGCGACGTGTCACGCGTGCCGCGGCAGCGGCATGGCCGCGCCGCTGCGTCGCATCGAAGTCTCGATCCCCGCGGGCGTGCAGGACGGCGCGCGCATCCGCGTCAGCGGACGCGGGGGTCCCGGCGCGAACGGCGGCGCGGCGGGCGACCTCTATCTCCTCGTCAGCGTCGCGTCGCATGAGCGCTTCGAACGTCGAGGCAACGACCTGCACGTCGACGTCGACATCCCGGTCGCGGAGGCGGCGCTCGGTGGCGAGGTGAAGGTGCCGACGCTGAAGGGACGCACGCTCGCGCTGCGCATCCCCGCCGGGACGCAGGGCGGCAAGGTGTTCCGC
>JBAXNX010000222.1:0-2747 GCA_037133575.1 Chloroflexota bacterium | reverse complement strand
TCCAGGCCGTCCAGTACGCCCGCGAGCGGAAGATCCCGTACCTCGGCGACTGCCTCGGCCTCCAGATGATGGTCGTCGAGTTCGCCCGCAACGTGGCCGGCCTGCCCGAGGCCAACACCACCGAGGCCGACCCGAAGACGCCGTTCCCGGTCATCTCGCTGCTCTCCGAGCAGCAGCAGGTGCACGAGCTGGGCGGCACGATGCGCCTCGGCGGGTACGACTGCGTGCTGGTGCCCGGCACGAAGGCGGCCGCCGCATACGGCACGTTGACCGCGCGTGAGCGCCACCGCCACCGCTACGAGGTGAACAACGCGCTGCTGCCGCAGCTGGAGCAGGCGGGCCTCGTCGTCGCCGGCCGCGACTCCGAGAGCGGCCTCGTCGAGATCGTCGAGCTGCGGGACCACCCGTTCATGGTCGGCGCGCAGTTCCACCCGGAGTTCACCAGCCGCCCGAACCGCCCGAACGCGCTGTTCCGCGACTTCGTCGGCGCCGCCTGCGACCGCGCCGACCTGCGTCTGGCCGCCGAGCGCACTGTGACGACAGGGACCGCGTGATCGCGTTGCAGGTAGCCGAGACGCCTCGCGATCTCCCGGAGCGCGAGGCGGGGTTTTCCGCCCTTCACGCGGGTGACATGCAGAGTGGCCGAAGCGTCTCGCGACCTCGGGAAGCGCGGGCGGGGTATCCCCGCCTTCGCGCGCAAGAAGCATGACGTTCTGGCGGCTGATCCACCTGCTGTCGATGTGCCTGATGATGGCCGGCGTCGGTGGCACGCTCGTGCCGATTTGGCGCGCGTGGCGCACCGAGGCGCTCGAGCGCCGCGTCATGCTCCTCGACGAGGCGCACCGCAACGAGACGCTGATGCTGCTGCCCGGCACGATCGCGCTGCTGTTCACCGGCTATGCGTGGGCGACGGCCTCAGGGATCAACGTGATCGTCACGTGGTGGCTGGTCGCGCTGCAGGTGTTGCTCCTCGTGGACCTGTTCATCTTCATCCCGCTGATGGGTGTCGGCCTGCGCCGGGTACGCTACCTTGCGCTGGCGGCGGAGAAGCAGGGCGCTGTGACCGACGAGTTGCGGGACGCGATGGCCGACAATGTGCCGCTCGTCTTCAGTACGCTGATCGCCCTGACGATCCCGATCATGGTCTGGCTGCCGGTGTTCAAGCCGTTCTAGCCACCCCGAAACCTCGGTCACAGAACCTCATCGCACGAGAGCGAGCCCGCCGATGCGCATCTTCATGGACACCGCCAACATCGACGAGATCCGCCGAGGCGCGGCGCTGGGTGTCGTGGACGGCGTGACCACGAACCCCTCGCTCCTCGCGAAGGAAGGTGTCGAGTATCGCGACCGCGTGCTCGAGATCGCCTCGATCGTCGACGGCCCCATCTCCGCCGAGTGCATCTCGACCGGCCTCGACCCCCTGCTCGCGGAGGCGCGTCGCATCGCCAAGTGGCACGACAACGTCGTCGTGAAGATCCCGATGGGCGAGGTCGGCCTGCAGGCGATCTACCGGCTCTCGTCCGAGGGCATCAAGATCAACGTCACGTTGATCTTCTCGGCGAACCAGGCGCTGCTGGCCGCGAAGGCGGGCGCGACCTTCGTCTCGCCGTTCATCGGACGCCTCAACGACGGCGGTCAGGACGGCATGGCCGTGATCCGCGAGTCCGTCGAGATCTTCGAGAACTTCGACTTTGACACCGAGGTGCTGGCCGCCAGCGTCCGAGGCCCCCGCGACGTCACCGAGTGCGCGCTCGCCGGATCGCACATCGCCACGATCCCCTCGGCGGTGCTGTTCCAGATGATCGGCCACCCGCTGACGGACAAGGGCATCGAGATCTTCCTGCGCGATGCGCAGAAGTACACCGCCGTCTAACGCGGACTACTCGCTCCTCGCCAGAGTTGCTATCGTGTGTCCCCGGAGGCCGCCGATGTTAGTACTGCTCGTTCCCCGCTAACCCCTCGTCCTTCCGCACTCGTTTCTCCGTGTCACCGATCGGTGGCCGGAGCGCCCGCGGCTGGGCGCTTCATACGGAGAACGAGACTTGTCTTTCCCTGCTGTATCCATCCTTTCGCGGCGTGCTGCCGCGCTGGCCTACGCCGTACGTTTCACCGACACGCTGCTCGAGAGCGCGCTCGGCGTCCTCATGCCGGTCATTCACGCGCAGTTTGGCCTGTCGTACTCGGCGATCAGCGCGCTGAGGTCGATCGGCTACTACGTCGAGGCGGCGACCGAGCCGGTCGGGGGCGTGGCGCTCGACGTGTCGCCTCGACGCGTGCTCCTCGGGGGCGGTGCGATCGTGCTCGGCGTGGGTACCGCGGTGATCGGTGTCGCACCGGGCTTCTGGGTGCTCGCACTCGGGTTCGCGCTCGTTGGTGGTGCCGGCGGTCCGACCCGCCAGGCCAGCGACGTCGTCCTCGTCGAGGCGAACCGAGGCGACAGCGGAGCGATCCTCGCCCGGATCACGATGCTCGGGACGCGGGGGCGCTGTCCGGCCCGCTACTCGCGAGCGCATGGCTCGCGAGTGGCGTCGAGTGGCGCGGACTCCAGGTGCTCCTCGGACTGCTCGCGGTCGTGTACGGCGTGGCGATGCTGCGCGCGGACTTTCCACCGCCGCGTGCGGTCGCTGAGGCGGGCACGTCGTTCATCGCGACGATGCGCGCCAACTTCCTCATCGTCATGCGCGACCGATCGACGGTGGTATGGCTGGTGTTCCTGCGCGTCTTCTACATCATGGACGCGCCGGCGG
>JBAXNX010000221.1:0-2776 GCA_037133575.1 Chloroflexota bacterium | reverse complement strand
ATTGGTAGCGCGTGCGGGATTCGAACCCGCGATCTCCGCCTTGAGAGGGCGATGTCCTGGGCCACTAGACGAACGCGCCACGTCCGAACGTCCGAGCAGAGTAACAAAGGGTCGGCGCCACGCTCAACACGCAGCCTCGATCCATCTCGAGACGAGCGCCCGCTCGCGCCCGTGACGCGAGCGTTGGGGTAGCATATCGGCGCTCAAGACAAGTGCAGCGACGTAATTCAGGGGCGAGGCGTTCGCCCCCGCATAAGGAGTGGCGCATGGAATACAAGACGCTCGGCCGTTCAGGCATCCAGGTCTCGGTCATCGGCATCGGCACCAACCAGTTCGGCAACCCGGTCGACGCCCCCGGCGTCCAGACCATGCTCGAGGCTGCCGCGGACAGCGGCATCAACGCCATCGACACCGCAGACGGCTACGGCGGCACCCTCTCGGAGGACTACATCGGCCGCGCCATCACCGCGATGGGCAACCGCCACGACTGGGTCGTCATGACCAAGTTCGGCAACTACCAGCTCGGCAAGGCCCCCAACAACCAGGGCACGTCGCGCGGCTACCTGCGCAAGTCCATCGTCGGCTCGCTGCAGCGCCTCCAGACCGACTACATCGACCTCTACCAGGTGCACCGCTGGGATCCCCGCACCCCCGTCGAGGAGACCATGAGCGCCCTCAACGAGGTCGTGAGCGAAGGCATCGTCCGTTATGTCGGGTGCTCCAACTGGGCCGGCTGGCAGATCGCCGAGGCCAACGAGGTCGCCAAGCGCTACGGCTGGGCACAGTTCGTCTCCTCGCAGCCCGCGTACAGCCTCATGAACCGCACCATCGAGCCCGAGCACGTTCCGGCTTGCCTCCACTACGGTCTGGGCCTCATCCCCTACAGCCCGCTCGCTGGCGGCTTCCTCACCGGCAAGCACAAGCGTGGCCAGGGCGCGACCGCCGGCACCCGCCTCGAGCGCAACGCGCGAGCGAGCGAGACCACGCTGACCGACGCCAACTTCGACAAGCTCGAGGCGTGGGAGAAGATCGCGGCTGACGCGGGCGTCACCATGACGCAGCTCGCCGTTGGCTGGCTGACCGCCAACCCCGTCACCGCCACGGTGATCTGCGGTGCGACCTCGACCGACCAGATCCGCGAGAACGCCGCCATCGGCGACGTGAAGCTCAGCGCCGACACCGTCGCTGCAGCCAGCGCCGTCCGCTAGCTCGAGCTCGACCCGCTGCCGTCGAGGTCGACGGCTCGGGAACACGGCACAAACAAATCGCCCCGGCCATTGGCCGGGGCGATTTCGTGTCTTGCGACGTTCGAGTCGAGCGCTACCCCATCTTCGCGACGATCGCGAGGAGCAGGATGGCGACGATGTTCGTGATCTTGATCATCGGGTTCACAGCCGGGCCGGCGGTGTCCTTGTAGGGGTCACCAACGGTGTCACCGGTGACCGCGGCCTTGTGCGCCTCGGAACCCTTCCCACCGTACTCACCGGTCTCGATCAGCTTCTTGGCGTTGTCCCACGCGGCGCCGCCGGTCGTCATCGAGAGGGCCACGAAGAGGCCCGTCACGATCACACCCAGCAGCATCGCGCCAACAGCCGCGAAGGCCTCACGCTGGCCGCCCACGAACAGGATGATGAAGTACAGCGCCACCGGTGCGAGCACCGGGAGCAGTGACGGGATGATCATCTCGCTGATGGCCGCACGCGTGAGCATGTCCACCGCACGCGCGTAGTCCGGGCGCTCGGTGCCGGCCATGATGCCGGGGTGCTCCTTGAACTGGCGACGTACCTCGACAACGACCGAGCCGGCTGCGCGACCGACGGCCATCATGCCCATCGCGCCGAACAGATACGGCAGCAGACCGCCGAGGAACAGGCCAATCACCACGTACGGATCCTGCAGCCGGAACAGCGTGTCCACGTCGAGGTTCGGGAAGTAGCGACCGAGGTCTTCCGTGTAAGCCGCGAACAGCACGAGGGCGGCCAGACCGGCGGAGCCGATCGCGTAGCCCTTCGTGACAGCCTTGGTCGTGTTGCCGACCGCGTCGAGTGCGTCCGTGACCTCGCGCACCGACTCGGGCAGCTCCGCCATCTCGGCGATGCCACCCGCGTTGTCGGTCACCGGGCCGTACGCGTCGAGCGCGACGATCATGCCGGCGAGCGCGAGCATCGAGGTCGCGGCGATCGCGATGCCGAACAGGCCTGCGTTGAGGTAGGCCACGATGATGCCGACGACGATCACGAGCACCGGGAGGGCCGTGCCCTCCATGGAGACCGCCAGACCCTGAATCACGTTGGTGCCGTGACCGGTGGTGGAGGCGAACGCCACGCTCTTCACCGGGCGGTAGGTGGTCGCCGTGTAGTACTCGGTGATCCACACGATCAGGCCGGTAATCACCAGACCTACCATCGCGCAGATGAACAGGTTCATGCCCGTGAAGGTCACATCCGAACCCTCGATCTTGATCGAGCCGGCCGGGACCATCCACTGGATGACGGCGTAGATGAGGATGGCCGACAAGAGGCCGGTCACCGCGAGCCCCTGGTAGAGGGCCATCATGATCTTGCCGCTGCTGCCCAGGCGGACGAAGAAGGAACCGACCACCGAGGCGAAGATGCAGACGCCGCACAACACCAGCGGCAGCATCAGCATCGTGTCGCGCAGCTCGCCAGCGAAGAACGTCGCGGCCAGCAGCATGGTGCCCACCAGCGTCACGGCGTAGGTCTCGAAGAGGTCGGCGGCCATGCCGGCGCAGTCGCCGACGTTGTCACCGACGTTG
>JBAXNX010000220.1:0-2776 GCA_037133575.1 Chloroflexota bacterium | reverse complement strand
TGGAGCATCGCTACCGTGGCGACCTCGGCATTCGTGACGATGTACTACCTACTCGTGATGCGCGAGGACCAGGCCGCGCTGCGCGATGCGCCGGTAGCCACGCCCGCGCGCAAGCTCGAGATCACCGTGATCGCGCCGGCGAGCGCTGCTGACCTGATCGTCGCACTGCGCACGATCGAGGGCGCACGTATCCGCTCATGGGTGCGCACCGACTCGGATGACCGTGATCTCAGTGGCACGCAGATCGAGAGCATTCGCGCTGCGGTCGCGACTACCGAGGCCGAGCGCATCGCGGTGCTGGTGAGCGACGATGGCGTCGAGGTGGTGCCGTTCCGCGAGGCGTGATGGCACGTAGCGTGATGCCCTCGAAACACAGCACTGGCATACTCGACGCATGGTTACATCACACGACGAGGTTGCTGCGCTCTACCGACAGTTCGCGACCGATGAGGTGCGCGGCATCTCGCCGCTGTACGACGAGGTCTGCACAGGCATTGCCGCAGACGCGCAGGTTCTCGAACTGATCGGGACGCTGCCGCGAGCGAAGTGGCAGCCGAACCTGCTGCTCGGGGCGTGGAAGCTCGTGCACGGGGTCGCCTCGGGCTATCCGGAGTTTCGCGAGCGGTTGCTCGACGAGCCCGAGGCTGTGCTGTCGGTGATGCGCACGCACGCGACGCAGACCAACGAGGCGGCACGCTGCGCGACGACGCTGCCGGTGCTCGCCTCGATCGATGGTCCGATTGCACTGTTCGAAGTCGGCGTTTCGGCGGGACTGTGCCTGTTCCCTGACCGCTATCACTATCGGTATGTGCTCGACGACGACACGTTCGAGGTCGGCGAGCCGAGCGGCGTTGACCTGACCTGCGTCGTGCAGGGGCCAATGCCCGTGCCGACTCGACTGCCCGAGGTCGTGTGGCGGGGCGGCATCGACCTCAACCCGCTCGACATTCGCGACGACGAGACGGTGCGCTGGCTACGCGCGCTGATCTGGCCGGAGCAAACGGAACGCCTCGAACGACTGGATGCGGCGATTGCGATCGCGCGCACGGAGCGCACGCAGGTCGTGACGGGAAATGCGGACGAGCAGTTCGAGGCGGCGCTCGCTGCAGTGCCTCGCGCGGCCACGCTGGTCGTGCTGAACACCGCGACGGCGATGTACTTCACGCCGGAGGCACGCGAACGGTTCGCGGAGCGCGCCAACCGCGCGGGCTTATGGATCTCTCAGGAAGCACCGGGCGTGCTGCCAAGCGTGGCTGCGATGCTGCCGGTACGGGCGCCGCGCGGACGGTTCGTGCTCTCGCGCAACGGGGAGCCGCTCGCGTTCACGGCGCCGCACGGGGGCACGATCGACTGGATCGAGTAAGTCCACCTCGGCGCTAACGGGCGGGGAGCAGACTCGCGCAGGCCTCGAGTTGGCCGGCACGGTAGCCGGTCAGGAAGGCGTCGTGGCGCTGCTGCGCCGAGCCGTGCGTCCATGACTCGGGATCCACGCGGCCCTGGGTCTTCGCCTGGATGCGATCGTCGCCGACAGCTGCCGCAGCGGTCAGCGCCTCGTTGAGCTCGGCCTCACCGATCGAGTAGTTGCCAGCGCGGTTGGCCTGCGTGCTCCACACGCCGGCGTAGCAATCGGCCTGGAGCTCGGTGCCGATCGAGATGCGCTGCTGACTTGCGGAGTCGCGGGCGTTGGCAGCGAGGCGATCAGCGCCGCTGAGGTGCTGAATGTGATGGCCTGCCTCATGCGCCACAATGTAGGTCTGGGCGTAGCGGCCGTTGGCGCCGAAGCGCTTCTGGAGCTCGGCGAGGAAGCCGAGGTCGATGTAGATGCTCTCGTCGGCCGGGCAATAAAACGGGCCGACGCTGGACGACGCGTTGCCGCAGCCGGTCTGCGCGGCCTGCTCGAAGAACACGAGCTGAGGGTGGCGGTAGCGGGACGGGCCGAGCTGGGCGTCCCAGACCTCGTTGATCTCGTTGTAGGACTTCACGACGTAGCAGTCGTTGTACTGGTCGATGGCGCCGGAGGTGTTGCAGCGCTGCGCGAGGTTCGACGAGGGCGCAGCCGTCGAGAACGTGTCGGTGGTCGCCGGCTGCGTGCCGCCGAGCTGCGAGTTCAGCACATTGAAGAGCACGATCACGATGAGGCCAATGATGCCGCCGCCGCCGCCGATCGCCATCGGCATGCCGCCCATCCTGCGACCTCGACGGTCATCAACGCCGGAAACATCGACTTGCTGGTTATCGAATGGCACGCGAGCCACCTTCGCGATTGAGTTCGGGTATGAAAAAGCCCGCCGATTGCTCGGAGGGCTTCTTCATTTCCGACTGCATTGCTGCTGTCGACCTGTAGAGCATGCAGCAGCGATCGCTACAGCCTCAGCACTGTGTGACGTTGTAGCGTTGCAAGTGGATTGCGAGTGCCTCGAAGGTTACGGCTCGTAGCGGCGGAAGATGAGGACGGCGTTCTGTCCGCCGAAGCCGAACGAGTTCTTCATCACCGTGCGCACGTCGGCGGCACGTGCGACGTGCGCGACGTAGTCGAGGTCGCAGTCCTCGCCAGGGTTCTCGAGGTTCAGCGTGGGGGCGAGCATGCCGTTGCGAATGGTCTGCACGGCCATGACCGCCTCGACGCCACCGGCTGCACCGAGCAGGTGGCCGACCTGCGACTTGAAGGACGAGAGCGGCACCTGGTAGGCGCGCTCGCCAAAGATGCTGCGCACGGCTCGAGTCTCGGCGAGGTCGCCGATGTCGGTCGCGGTGGCGTGCGCAGAGATGTAGTCGA
>JBAXNX010000219.1:0-2812 GCA_037133575.1 Chloroflexota bacterium | reverse complement strand
GTCGGGTCACGCGGTACGAACTGCTCGCCGGTCTGTCCGTCTTTCAGTGAGATCGGGACATCGAGCAGCGCCGTTTGGGGGCTCCAGCCGTGCATGAACGCGTTCATGTAGGTGAACGGCTTCAGCGTCGAGCCCGGTGAGTTGAGGCTCTGCACGTTGTCGTTGCGGCCGCCGATATCGTCGCGGAAGTAGTCGCGGCTCCCGATGTAGACAAGCACCGAGCCGTCGCGGGCATCGAGTGCGTACAGCGCTCCGTTATGACCGCCGGAGAGCTTCTCGTTCGTCGAGATCCACTTCTCGACGATCTTCTGACCCTCCTGCTGCAGACCCAGGTCGAGTGACGTCGTGATCTCGAGGCCGCCTTGCGCGAGGGCGTTCGGGCCGAACTGCGCCTCGATCTGACGCGCTACGGGGCCAAACACGAAGTGGGGCGCGAGCATCGGCACGTCAGTCGGCTTGATGTCGAGTACCTCGGCGTGCGCGTTCGCGGTCTCATCCACACTCGCGACGCCGTGTCGCACCATCAGATCGAGCACTTCGCGTTGACGCGAGGCCGCTGCCTGGGGATTCTGCACTGGCTCATAGGCCGCCGGTCGTTGCGGAATACCGGCGAGCAGTGCCGCCTCGCCAATCGTGAGATCCTTCGCTGGCTTGTTGAAGTAGCCTTCCGAGGCCGCCTCGATGCCAACGTACTGACCGCCATACGAGATTGAGTTGAGGTACCACTCAAGGATCTGCTCCTTCGAGTAGCGCTGCGTGAGCTGAAGCGCGAGCACGGTCTCAGTCATCTTGCGAGTGATCGAGCGCTCGAAGCGTTGGTCGGCGTCGATGTAGACGTTCTTCGCGAGCTGCTGCGTGATCGACGAACCGCCGGAGCCTTCGAGCCATCCGTTGCTCGTGAACGGCGTGAAATTCTCGAGAGACGCGCGTACGAGGCCGTTGATGTTGATGCCGCTGTTGGTCCAGAAGCTCGCATCCTCAGTTGCGATCGTTGCCTTCTGCATCCACGGCGAGATATCGGATAGCGCCACGTAGCGGCGCACGTTCGCGGTGCGGTACTCGTAGAGCAGTTGGCCGTTGCGGTCATAGATGCGCGATCCGCCCTGTGGCAACGACGCGACGACAGCGGCGGCATCCTGCATGTTGGCGCCGAAGTGGTCGTACTCCCGCAGCACAAGCTGCCCCGCCGTCGCCGCGAGTAGCACGCTGATCAGAAACCCGAGGGCGAACGTCAGCAGCGCCGCGAATCCGAACCGCCAGATCCCGTGATGCCGCGATGCAGAGTGCCGGCGGCGCAATCGATGCCGCGCGAGCTCTGCATGTGATATCTGCGGGGCGGTCGGCCGTTGCTCGTCTGCGGCTGGATGTTCCTCTTGCACGTGCACGGCTCCGGTCGGATCTCTGGGTTGCCAGCAGCATCCTGTGAGCACAGTTACAGAGCCGTTATCGAAGCTCCTTGCGATGGTTGCGTTTGCTTGCGCTTGCTCGTCTGGTCTCGCTTGTGCACATCGACACGTGCACTGTCATACGCTCGCAATCTCGTGTGCCATTGGGTTACTGGAGTTGTCGCAGCATGCGGGTACGTTCCTCATGTCCACGAACGAGGACGAGAGGAAACAATCGCGATGGACGACATCACGACTGAAACAATTATCGAAGCAGCGCCGAGTGAAGCCCATGTTGCTGACAGCGCCACCCCAAGTTGTGCTCACCATTGGCTGATTGAGCCGGCTGCGGCGCAGGACAGTCACGGCCACTGCACGGTCTGCGGTGCAGAGCGCGTCTTTAGCAACCAGCCAGTTTCGAGCTACGACCGCGATCAGGCCGCGCCAGTATCGAGAATGGATCGCGACCTGCGTTCTGGCATGCGCTCGTCGCATCGCGAGCGAATCACGCTCTCTGACGAGGCGTAGCCGCTCGTCTCACACGGCAGGGTCGGGGCGAATCTCACCGCCGCGACCGTTTGTTGTCATCGGTCGTGAGCTTATACGCATCTCTAAAGTTGTTACGTGCTCGCTGCGGTTTTGTAACCCACTGCACTGTGTACGTTCGGGTTCCGACACTCTCTCAACCATATCGTTACCACGTCCCCGGCTGCACCTCGGTGTGTGCATTCACAGCAATGGATCGGAGCCCTCGATGCACGGATCTGCCGAACAGACCCTGGTGAGTAGTACGCGTGCTGTGTATAGCCCGTGCTGCCCACTCGTTGAGGACGTTGCGCGTCGTCTCGACGTACCGGCGTATATCCTCGCGGGTGGTGTGGGCTCGCGGCTCGGTGTCATCACTGCCGGCCGTCCGAAGCCGCTTGTACCGTTCGCGGGCCATCATCGCGTAATCGACTTCACGCTGAGCAACTGCGCGAACTCCGGCATTACCGACGCGGCGCTGCTGACACAACACATGCCCGAGGCCATCGAGCGCTACGTCGGCGACGGCGCAGCGTGGGGCTTCACCGCCCCCGGTGCGCGCCTGCGCACGTTGCGCCCGGACGCCGGCAGCACGTATCTCGGCACGGCCGATGCCGTGTTGCAGCGCCTGCCCGATTCGATCGAGGAACCACCGCGCGCAGTGCTCGTGCTCGCGGCCGACCACGTCTATCGCATGGACTATGCCGCGATGGTGCAGCACCACCTCGATTCTGGCGCCGACCTCACCATCGGCGTGATCACCGTGCCGCTCGAGGACGCGCATCACTTCGGAGTGCTCGCGTGCTCTGACGGCGGTAAGGTCGAGCGCTTCGAGGAGAAACCGGAGCACCCGGCAAGCAACCTCGTCTCCATGGGTATCTACGTCTTCGAGCCACAGCGCC
>JBAXNX010000218.1:0-2818 GCA_037133575.1 Chloroflexota bacterium | reverse complement strand
CGCGACTTCACGCACCTCGCCGTGACGCTCTGCCGTGCCATGAACATCCCAGCGCGCTACTGCACGGGCTACCTCACAGACATCGGCACACCACCGCCCTATACGGACAGCGACTTTGCCGGCTGGTTCGAGGCATACCTCGATGGCGCGTGGCACACATTCGATCCTCGCAACAACACTCGGCGGATTGGGCGCGTGCTCGTCGCTCGAGGGCGTGATGCCGCCGACGTGCCGCTCAGCCATACATTCGGTCCGAACACCCTGACTGGCTTCCGAGTGTTCGCCGACGAGGTCGACTCGGACGGCAATATCCTTCGCGCAGACCGAGTCCGCTAATGCATGCCACATTCGATCGAGCGCCGCTGGATCCGTCGCTGGTCGATTGGGATCGTGTGGACGTTGGAACCTACGTGGTCCATCAACGCTTCCGATACGACTACCCCACGCGGATTCTCGATCTGCAGCATCAACTGGTGGTGATTTCTCCTCCCTCGTTCGGGGATCAGACTCGACTGCTCTATAGCGTCGAGGTATCCGAGCCTGGCGAGGTGATCACCCGCATCGATTCGTTCTCGAACACGGTGCTCGATGTCCGCATTCCGGTCGTCGAGCAGGTGATCGTGTTCGACGCCTGGGTGACGTTAGAGCGGCATGGGCCCGTGCTGCCTCGCTCGCTCCCCAGCAAGTGGCTCCACGAGGTGCGGCTGCTCCAGGAAACGACGCGCACTGCTGCCGATGCAGCTATCAAGCAAGCAGCCGTGGACCTCCTCGCGTCTGGCGCCACAGGCCTCGCGTTAGCGGAGCTCGCATGCCACTGGGTGTACGAGACCATGACGTACACACCCGGCGCGACCGGTGTCTTCACGACGGCGGCCGCAGCACTGGCCGAACGCCGCGGCGTCTGCCAGGACTACTCGCACTTGATGATCACAATCTGCCGCGCCATGGGACTGCCGGCGCTGTACGTGTCCGGCCACCTCCTCGGCGAAGGCGGCACACACTCGTGGGTCGAGGTGCTGCTGCCAGCGGCAGACGGCTCGGGGCAGGCAGAAGGATGGTCACTCGACCCGACCCACAACCGCCATGCTGACCTCACATACCTGACCGTCGCGGTCGGGCGTGACTACGGCGACGTGGCGCCGACGTCCGGCAGCTATCGCGCCGGCCACGGCGGCATGCTGGAGGCACACAAGGATGTGCGCGTGGTGGATGTCGCGTACGTGACCGACAACGGCGAGCACCATGCCGGCTGAGCCGCGCATCCTCGTTGCGTTCAGCGGCGAGCCGACCACCGACGAGTGGGACTCCTACGCCGACGCCATTGAGCAAGCGGGAGGGCAGCCGATTGGCGTCTCACCCAGGCTGCCTCATACAGACCTCGACGTCAGGTCGTTTGACGGCGTGCTCCTCACCGGCGGTGTCGACGTCGACCCCGCACGGTATGGCGCCGAGCGAGATCGCCGCACTGAGGCCCCTTTCCTCGAGCGCGATGCGCTCGAGGTTGCTATCGCGACTGCCGCACTCGAGTTCGATGTCCCGCTGCTCGCGATCTGTCGAGGCATGCAGCTGCTCAACGTCGTCTGCGGCGGTTCGCTGCACCAGCACCTCACCGACGTGGAGCCGCACCGCCCCCGCCGCATCGACGGCTCGCCCGAGTGGCAGTCCGGGTGGCATCAGGTCGAGGTGACAGCAGGCTCGTTGCTCGCTCGGCTATCCGGTGAGTCCTCGTTGCAGGTGAATTCTCGCCACCATCAGGCAGTGACGCCCGAACGCCTCGCTCCCACAGTGACAGCCACCGGGCGCACCGAGCACTCCGGCTTCACGGTAATCGAGGCGATCGAGGTGCCAGGGCACCGATTCGCCCTCGGGGTGCAGTGGCATCCCGAACGCCCGGAGATGCGAGCAGATTCCGCGCTCTATAACGGCTCGCGTGCGCTCCTTGACGGGTTTATCGAAGCCTGTCGATTCGGCTCGACTGCCACCGCGTCCTGAGACATGCACGCGCACCCCATAACGCTCGTGCGGCGTCGCAAGAGACCTACTCGCCTGCACGGTTTGCCGACCTGATCTAGCATCGAGGGGTGCTGACAGAGTTGCAGGCGCTGTGTGGGCTGGAGCGCGGAGTCGTGTACTCCGTGCCGGTCGCTGCCCGACCACAACCCCGGCGCGGCTACTTCCGCTACCGGGGCTCCGAGGAGTGGCGGCAGTTCCTCGCCGAGCGCGAAGCCGTGGATGTCGGCGAGCCCGCGTTCATCGTTTCGCTGCGTCCACTCGACGACCGCGAGGCGGCGCTGGTCATCGACTGGGGCAATACCTACTCGAACGCCTTCGTGCTGGTGACGCCGCAGCATGCCGACTGTGACCTGTCCGACGCCTCCAACTCTTGGGCACGCGAGCTCGAGCGACTCACGCACGAGGCAAGCGAGAGCGCTGACAGCCAGCGACGTATCGCCGCGTTCCTGCGCCTCGTCTATGGGACGTGGGTGTGCTGGCCGGAGACGGACGCCAACGGCCATACGCTGCGCGTGCCGCTCTCCGTGGGGCCCGACGAGACGCTGTGGCATCGCGTGCTGCTCGAGATGCGCGCGATGTATCCGCAGTCCGCATTCGACGAGGCAGTGGCGCAGCTCTACCGCTCCGACCGCGAGCTCTTCCATGGCGCCGTAGCCGGACTGCGCTCGGTGTTCCGCACACGCCTCGGGCTGCCGTTCCTCTACGAGCCGCGCATGGTGGACCGCGGCGTGAGGCCGCTCGCCGCCACCGCACGAGTACATCTCCGCGCACCCGACAGGCGCATGCCACTGCAGAGCGACGTTGC
>JBAXNX010000217.1:0-2822 GCA_037133575.1 Chloroflexota bacterium | reverse complement strand
AGGCGCACGTCCCACATGCGCTCAGTGCGTTCGGGCATGCCCGGTTGGGTTGATCGAGCGCGCTCCCAGACCTGCTCGTAGGTCGCGCGTGCGTCGGCGACGGCGTCGACCATGCGCAGCGCCCCCGTGACGGCAGGCGACGACGCGAAGGCGGCGTACTGACGTTCGAGCTCCCATGTATCGCTCTCGATGGCGAGTCCGTATCCGAACCGCCCGTAAATCACGCTTTCCGATGCCCAGAGCCCGGCGATCGGGTCCCCGTGCGCTTCAGCGTCGTCGAGCAACGTGCGGATGATCGACGTGATCAGTCCGCGCCGCCGATGCGTGGGGCGAGTGGTGATCGCCGTGACCGCGGCCATCGGCAGCAGTGCGCCGCCAGTGACCGTCATCGTCATCGGCACGTTGATGCCGGTCGCCACCATCTGCTCGTCATCGAATGCGGCGAACACGCGACGGTTGAAGCCGCGGTGGTAGCGCTCGCGAATGTTGACCAGTTCCTCCTCGCTCGAGAAGTAACCGAAGCCCGAGCCTACAGCGCGATCGAAGGCATCGAACTGATCCTCGCCGACCGGACGGATTGTGATGTCCATGCGCGGGAGGCTAGCACAGACGTGGTGGGATGCTCCGGAGGCGCATGCCTCGTAGCATCGAGGCGTGACCACTACGCCTTCCGCCTTCGATGACTTCGCGCTCGCGCGGCGGGCGACGCCGCTCACCTCGATCGTCGCGGAGGAGATTCGGCGCGACGGGCCGATCACGTTTGCGCGCTTCATGGCGCTTGCGCTTGGGCATCCCGAGTACGGGTACTACGCGCGGTCCGGCTTCACATGGGGCGCGAACGGCGACTTCCAGACCTCGCCCGAGGTGACGCCGGTCTTCGGCTACCTCTGGGCACACCAGGTCAACGAGTGCTGGGAACGCCTCGGTCGCCCGTCCCCGTTCCACCTCGTCGAGGTCGGTGCGGGTTCGGGCGCATTGTCAGAATCGATGCTGACGTGGCTGCGTGAGCGCGCGCCTGAGTGCTTCGCCGCGCTGCACGCGGTGGTGCTCGACGGCATGCCACGGCGCGTCGAGGAGCAACGAGCACGCCTCGAACGTGCCGGCTTCACAGCGCAGCAGGTCGAGCATGCGGACGCCGCGGAGTGGCTCGCGCGCGATGAGCGCGTGACGGGCGTGGTGATCAGTAACGAATGCTTCGACGCGCTGCCCGTGCACATCGTCGAGCGCCGCGGCGACGCGCTGCACGAGTGGTACGTCGCGCTCGACGCCGCGAACGCACTCACGCTGCAACTGGGGGCTACGAGCACGCCTGCACTGGCGGCTACGTTCGAGCGACTGGGCGTGCAGCCCGGTGACGGCGCTCGTGCCGAGGTGTGCCTCGACGCGCCCGAGCTGATGCGCGCGATGGTGCGGCGTCTCGAGCGAGGCTATGTGCTCTCGATCGACTACGGGCACGACGCCGAGGCGCTGTACGCGAGTTGGCGACGCATGGGCACGCTGATGGCGTTCCAGTCGCACTCGCCGCAACCGGATCCGCTCGCGCAGCCGGGCCTGCTCGATCTCACCGCGCATGTCGACCTCACCTCGCTCGCGCATGCTGCGCGAGACGAGGGGTTCGAGGTGCCACCGCACGTTTCGCAGATGGAAGCGCTGGTTGGCCTCGGGATCGGCGAGGCGATGCAGGGCGCGCAAGAGCGAGCCGGCTCGGACTTCCTTGCCTACGCGAACGCGCGTCGCGCCGCCGAGACGCTGATGGACCCAACCGGTCTCGGCCGCATCCGCGTGCTCGTCGCGGCGAAGGACACGCCGAGCGACCTCGCCTGCCTCTCGATGCCGATGCCTTAGGCGGTCGCCTCGGCCTGCGTGGTCAGCTCGGCGGCGCGCGCGGCCATCTCCTCGGGTGACACATCTTCGAGGTGCGTCATCACCGACCAGATGTAGCCGAACGGATCGCGGACGCGCGCCTCGCGGTCGCCGTAGAACTTCGTCTCTGGCTCGCTCTCCGACGTCGCTCCGAGGTCGAGCGCGCGCTGGTATGCCGCGTCGCAGTCCTCGACGTAGAGCACGAAGCCGAAGCTGGTGCCGCCGAGGCCCTGCGGCGACTCGTAGCCGGGATGCATGGCACGGTCGGCCGGCTCGTCGGCCAGCATCAGCACCGACCCGCCGAGGTCGAGCTCGGCATGGCCGATGGTGTTATTCGGGCCGGGGATGCGTCCGCGCTCGGTCGCGCCGAAGACGCTCGTGTAGAACTCGATCGCCGCAGCGGCGTCGCGCGGCACGATGTACGTCATCAGGCGCGGGTAGTTCGAGGGAATCGGTTCGACTGGCATTGCATACCTCCGAGCATTACCCGCCGATCGTATCGGGGCTCGGAAGTGCGTACGCAGTTGGTTTCACGTGAACATTTGTCTGAACTAGTTATTCGGGCGCTGGTAGGTGATGAGGTGGTCAACCTCTGTGAAGCCGAAGCGCGAGTAGGTGTCGAGGGCGCGCGCGTTGATCGCAGCGGTGCCGATGTACGCGGTGTGGATGCCCATCGCGCGCAGGCGGTAGAGGGCTTCGGCCATGACCGCGCGCGCGAAGCCGTTGCCTGCGTAGTCACGCCTCGTGCCGACCGGCTCGAAGACTGCGGTGCCGGTCTGCGGGTCGGCCCAGCAGACGCAGTACGAGAGCAGCCGACCCTTCCATTCGTACACGACGTCGAGGCGCTCGTCGTAGAGGGGAGCGGTGCGGAGTCGCGAGTAGTTCTCGGGGGTCTCGCTCGACTCGCCCCAGACGATCCAGGCCTGGCGATGGAGCAGCGCGCGCGCCTCGATGTCGTC
>JBAXNX010000216.1:0-2832 GCA_037133575.1 Chloroflexota bacterium | reverse complement strand
GGCGACATCCTGGTCGGCAAGATCACGCCGAAGGGCGAGACCGAGCTGACGCCGGAAGAGAAGCTGCTGCGCGCGATCTTCGGTGAGAAGGCGCGCGAGGTGAAGGACACCAGTCTGCGCGTGCCTCACGGCGAGCGCGGCAAGGTAATCGATGTGCGCGTCTTCAAGCGCAGCTCCGATGACGAGCTGTCGGCGGACGTGAACATGATGGTGCGCGTCTCGGTCGCCCAGAAGCGGAAGATCTCCGAGGGCGACAAGATGGCCGGTCGCCACGGCAACAAGGGTGTTGTCTCGCGCATCATGCCCCTCGAGGACATGCCGTACCTCGCGGACGGTCGCTCAGTGGAGATCGTGCTGAACCCGATCGGTGTGCCGTCGCGCATGAACGTCGGCCAGGTGCTGGAAACGCACCTTGGCTGGGCGGCATCGACGCTCGGCTTCCGAGCGCTGACGCCGGTGTTCGATGGTGCGACGGATGGCGAGATTCAGGACGCGCTCGCGCGTGCATGGGTCGCGATTCAGTCCGGCGCGGTCGAGACCGAGAAGGCGATGAACTCCACCGACAACGTGGTCGGCGAGCGCGTCGACATCGAGGCGATGGAAGCGTATCTGCGTGAGGGCGGCTTCGACCCGGATCTTGCGCTGCGCAACGGGCCGGTCGGTACCGCTCGACACGCTTGCCTGTCCCTCTGGATGGAGGGGCACGGCGAGAGCAACGTGCGCGACATGGCGAAGGCCGAGTTCGACGCACTGGTGCTCGCAGTCGCGAAGCGCACGAACGATGCACCGCCGGTGATCGGTAAGCAGTACGTGTACGACGGCCGCACGGGCGAGGTGTTCGACCAGCCGATCACCGTTGGCTACATGTACATGCTGAAGCTCGTCCACCTGGTGGAAGACAAGATCCACGCTCGCTCGACGGGCCCCTACTCCCTCATCACGCAGCAGCCGCTGGGTGGTAAGGCGCAGTTCGGTGGCCAGCGCTTCGGCGAGATGGAAGTGTGGGCCCTCGAGGCTTACGGCGCCGCGCACATCCTGCAGGAGATGCTCACGGTGAAGTCCGACGATGTCGTCGGTCGCGTGAAGGCGTACGAGGCGATCGTGAAGGGTGAGAACACCATGGAGCCCGGCGTGCCGGAGTCCTTCAAGGTGCTCGTGAAAGAGCTGCAATCACTCGGCCTGAGTGTCGAGATTCTGAATGAGGACGAGGAGCAAGTGTCCTTCAACGAGGACTACATGGACGCAATCCCGTCGCTCGGTATCAACCTGTCTGGCCGCGAATCGGAGGACATCCGTGCTTGAGGTCAATGATTTCAACGCGATCCGTCTCTCACTTGCTTCCCCGGCGCAGATCCGGTCCTGGTCGTATGGCGAGGTCACGAAGCCGGAGACGATCAACTACCGCACGCTGAAGCCTGAGAAGGATGGCCTGTTCTGCGAGAAGATCTTTGGTCCGACCAAGGACTTCGAGTGCTACTGCGGTAAGTACAAGCGTGTCCGTTACAAGGGCATCGTCTGCGACAAGTGCGGCGTCGAAGTGGCGCGCTCCAAGGTGCGCCGTGAGCGCATGGGGCACGTCAGCCTCGCTGCGCCGGTCGCGCACATCTGGTTTTCCAAGGGCGTGCCGTCGCGCATGGGCCTGCTGCTCGACATTCCGCCGCGCACACTTGAGCGCGTGCTGTACTTCGCGCAGTACGTGATCACTGAGGTCAACGAAGAGGCGCGTCTGCACGCGCTCGAACTGCTGCAGCAGGAGATCGACGAGGAGGTCAACCGCCGCCAGGGCGAGACCACCACGCGCATCACGCTGCGCGAAGAGGTGCTGGCGCAGGAGACGGGCGAGATCGACAAGCGCCGCGACTCAGCGCTGACCGAGGCCGATGAAGAGTTCCAGCGCGACATCGACGCCGTCATGGCGGAGGCTCGTGACATGGAGACGGACCTGCAGTCCCGCGTGGGCGAGAAACTCCGCGCGCGCCTGCCGTTCCGCGACGCGACGCTCGCTGCTCGTGGCGACACGATCGGCACCGAGACGCAGCACGCGCTGCGCGAGGCGACGCAGACGCAGGTCGCGTCTGTCGAGGAGCGCATCGCCAACAAGAAGGCCGACCTGCAGCTGATGGCGGACGCCGCCAAGCAGCAGAAGCGCGACCAGGCGTTCCAGGAGCTGGAGCCGCTGCGCAAGCAGATGACTGACTCTCGCACGCAGGTGCGCAAGGAGTACGACCCGCTGGTGAAGCGGCTCGACAAGCTGCGCGACCCGGTCGAGGCCGACTCACTGACTGTGCTCACCGAGCAGGAGCACCGCGAGCTCGAGGACCGTTTCGGCCTCGTGTTCCGCTCCGGCATGGGCGCCGAGTCGATCCTCTCGATCCTCGAGCGGCTCGACCTCGTCGTGCTGCGGCAGCGGCTGCAGGAGGAGATCCAGTCGACCAGCGGCCAGCGCAAGAAGAAGGCCACGAAGCGCCTGCGCGTCGTGGAGGCCCTGCGCAAGTCCGGCAACAAGCCGGAGTGGATGGTCATCCAGGAGCTGCCGGTGCTCCCGCCAGACTTGCGCCCGATGGTGCAGCTCGACGGCGGTCGCTTCGCGACATCCGACCTGAACGACCTCTACCGCCGCGTGATCAACCGCAACAACCGCCTGAAGCGACTGCTGAACCTCGGCGCGCCCGAGATCATCATTCGCAACGAGAAGCGCATGCTGCAGGAGGCCGTCGACTCGTTGATCGACAACGGTCGCCGTGGCCGCGCGGTCGCGGGCTCCGGCAACCACAAGCTGAAGTCGCTCTCTGACTTGCTGAAGGGCAAGCAGGGCCGCTTCCGCCAGAACCT
>JBAXNX010000215.1:0-2884 GCA_037133575.1 Chloroflexota bacterium | reverse complement strand
TGACTCGAGATGTCGCCCTTGACGCGCGCGCGCCCGCCATCGAGACCGAGCGCCGTCACGCGTACCGGCGGGCAGCCGTCGCCATTCATCGCGTGAACCAACACGCCGAGCTGGCGCAGTCCGTCGATCAGCGGCTGAATCGGTCGCTTGCGCATCGCCTCCGAGCCGTCGATGACGTACTCACCACGTCCGACGGCGACCGCAGCGGTGAGGAAGCGCGCAGCGGTGCCGGCGTTGCCCACCTGCAGCGTGGCGCTCGAGGCAGGAAAGCGGCCGTTGACGCCGTCGACGATAAACGTGTGCTCGTCGCGCTCTTCGATGTGCACGCCGAGGGCGGTCAGCGCCCCGCGCATGTAGTGCGTGTCGTCGGAGGCGAGCGCCTCGGTGATCTCGGAGCGACCGTCCGCCAGCGCGGCGATCAACAGCGCACGATTGGTATAGGACTTGGAGCCAGGCAGCTCGATGACCGCGTCGAAGGGCGCCTGCACGGGCTGGATCTCGATGGGTTCCATGGCTCGTTCCTCGCCTGTGCGGTCGTGTGCGGCCTCGATAGTAGCGGCTCCTCGTCGCCTCGCCGAGCGCCCGTCCCCATCAGCCGCTTGCCTGCGGTAGGCTCCACCTCACGCCCACGAGGAGGCATCCCGTGCAGCTTGTCTTCCAGGCTCTCGCCGACCGCATCGAGCAGGACCGCGCCTCCGAGCGCTTCACCCTGTTGCGACTCACCGACCACATCTCGGCGCCAGCGTTCCCTCACGTGCTGCACGCGCTGGGCGCGCTCGCCCGCTTCCAGCTGGAGCCTGACGAGGCCGGGACGATCGTGAAGGCGACCATCGGGCTCGTCAGCGGCTCGGGGAAGCGGCAGCACCTCGACCAGCGCCCACGGGTACGCTCGCCACTGGTGGAGGGGCGCCCCACCATCTGGGACTTCGCCCTGAACCTGCGCGAACTCACCTTCGATGAGCCCGGCCAGTACCACATCGTGTGCCGCATGGACGCCGACGTCGTCGCTGAGATCCCACTCTGGGTCTCGGCTACCGAATAAGCCTGGAATCGGCGTCGTTCGCGACAGGCGCCCTGTAATTGCACCTTCCGCCGGAGTAGGCTGACGCCCACCATCTGGGGAGTTCGAGATGGTTGAAGGGGCACCACTATGGCGTATGTACGGTTGTCGACCCTGCGCGCGATGAATGGGCACGAGGAGCAGGTGCATGACCTCATGACTCGTCTGCTCGCCTTCTACTCGCAGCAGGAGGGCTACATCGAGGGGTACGTCCTGGATGACGCTGAAAACCCCGGCACCTACGGGCGCATGAGCGTGTGGACGAACGCGGCCGCCGCCGACCGCATCGCGCAGCTCGAGTCCAACCTCGCGATCCGTGCTGAGCTGGACCGCGTGGTGCATGAGGACGGCCGCAACGAGCGCGCGTTCATGGGCGAACCGCCGACCGCGTAGCCGGCCGGCCGCTGCGGTCATGCCCTACGATCAGTCGTGGAGGCCGCATGAAGCCGGAAATGATCGAGGTCGATGGCCGCGAGGTTCGGGTCACCAATCCCGACAAGGTCTACTTTTCCGCGATCGGGCTGACCAAGCTCGAGCTCGTGCGCTACTACCTTGCCGTTGGTGAGGCGGCGCTGCGTGGCGTGCGGCACCGTCCGACGGTGCTCAAGCGCTACGTCGATGGCATCGACGCTGACCCGTTCTTCCAAAAGCGTGCCCCCGCATCGCGCCCCGATTGGATCGAGACCGCGCGCGTCACCTATCCGAGCGGGCGCAGTGCCGACCTCGTTGTGCCGTACTCGGTTGCTGACCTCGCGTGGATGGTGAACCTCGGCTGCGTCGACCTGAATCCGTGGCCGGTGCGTGACGATGATGTTGATCATCCTGACGAGTTGCGCGTCGACCTCGACCCCACGCCCCAGGCAAGTTGGGACGACGTGCGCCAGGTCGCACTCGAGGTGGGCGAGGTGCTGCGCGAGTACGGTTTCGCCTCGTTCCCAAAGACATCCGGCTCGCGCGGCATCCACATCAACGTGCGCATCGAGCGGCGCTGGGAGTTCGGCGACCTGCGTCGTGCCGCACTCGCGCTGGCGCGTGAGGTCGAGCGCCGCCGTCCAGAGCTTGCCACCAGCGCGTGGTGGAAAGAGGAGCGACACGGCGTCTTCATCGACTACAACCAGAACGCGCGCGACCGCACAGTCGCCTCGGCGTACTCAGTGCGGGCGATGGCGGATGCACGCGTGTCGACGCCATTGAGTTGGGACGAGGTCGCCACCGTCGACCCGACAGCGTTCACCGTCGCGACCGTGCCGGCACGTCTCGAGGCGATCGGTGACCTGACTGCGGCGATCGATGACGTAGCGCATGACCTCGAGCCATTGCTGGCACTCGCGCGTGAGCAGGAGGCAGGCGGCGCCGTCGATGCGCCGTGGCCCCCGCAGTTCCCGAAGGGGGCTACCGAGCCCCCACGCGTGCAGCCGAGCCGGCGCCGCAAGACCGCATGACGTTCGAGTCGAGCGACCCCGTCGCCGTACTGCGTCGCGTCGCGTTCCTGCTCGAACGCACCGGGGCGTCGGCGTATCGATCGCGCGCGTTCCGTGCGGCTGCTGCCGCGCTCCATGCTGCGGGCCGCGAAGCCGTGGAGGCGCACGCGGCGGCGAGCACGCTGACGAAGCTGCCCGGCGTCGGCGCCGTGACGGCCGCGCTGGCTACGGACGTGATCGCTGGGCGCACTCCGGAATACCTCGTGCGTCTCGAGGAGCAGTTCGCGGCGCAGCCGGCGCCGGTTGGCGGGGCGCTACTCGACGCATTGCGCGGGGACTGCCACACGCACTCGGACTGGTCGGATGGCGTTGCGTCGATCCGCGAGATGGCCGAAGGCGCGAT
>JBAXNX010000214.1:0-2886 GCA_037133575.1 Chloroflexota bacterium | reverse complement strand
ACAAGGTCGAGGAGATCGACGTGGTGTCGCGCGGCGGCAACTACGGCTGGCGGCGTTACGAGGGCAACGATTGCTACAAGGACTGTGGCGCGCGCGATGGGCTGACGTTCCCGGTCGCGACCTATACGCACGCGGACGGCGGCTGCTCGGTCACCGGCGGCGTGGTCTATCGAGGTCGCAACGTGCCGGTGCTGGCTGGCTGGTACCTCTACACCGACTACTGCTCGGGCCGTGTGTGGGCCGCGCCGTCGCAGGGCGGGAGCGCGGTGCAGCTGCTCGGCAATGGCGGCGTGAAATCCGTCACGGCCTTCGGTGTCGACGACGCGGGCGAGGTGTACCTCGCGCAGCAGGGTGGGGCGCTGCTTCGAGTTACTGGCGCGGGCTGACCTTCGCGCGTGTGCGGCAGTCTGCCGCTAGGATGGCCCCATGCTGAAGTTTCAAATTCTCGGCGCGCTGTTCGCGATCTACGTGTTCCTCTGCGTGGTGCAGGCGCGGCGCACATTGCTCACCTCGGACCAGGGCGCGCGCCAGACCGAGGCGAAGCGGCTGTTGCTTGTCGTGACGCTCGGTGTGCCGATCGCCATCGCTGCGATCTTCTACTTGATGTAGAGGCCTCGCCCGAGGGCCGGGTCTCTTATCAGAATGCGTTTGTGCCGAGCTCCACTATTCCGATCACGACAGCGCGACGGTGAGATCTCCGCCTGCCTGATCTATGACAGCGGAGAACTTATCGAGCGTCGCTGCTACGTATCGAGCAAAGATCGGGATTGCCACCCGCACTGGCGCCCCATGCGTAATGCTGGGGCCAGATTCGTCGAGTGCAATGTCATAGGTGATCTTCGCATCCACCTGGACTTTCCCTTGGACTGGGAGATCCTCGACCAAGCGGTACCGAGCAATCTCCGCTTTTCTGTCGATTCGTCCCGCCTCGCGAATCACGAGATTCTCGATTCGAATTCTTCCTTCTGACCGCACGTCATCGACGCTGACGTTGGCGATCGTGCTGCAGACATGAAGCAAACGATGTTTGTCGATGTTCCAGAGCTCATTTAGGACGTAAAGGATGTGCGCCTTTGGATCGCCTTCCTTCTGAGTCTGATGCAACGGTTGAAATTCGTAGATGAGAGTGCGTACTTCGTCCGAGACACCGTTGATCATCCGCTTCGTTCGAGGCGAATCGAATTCGGATTGGGACGTGCAGAGCGGAAATCCAGTTATCCCAGGGCTCGGGATATTCCCATTTGCTTCGATTGCTTGCCAAACGACGTGCTCGAGTGCCGACCGAAGGTTGTGCACGATCTCGCCGATCCGGACACCCCACTCGATGGCTTTGGTGATCGGGGCTAGTTCTACGCTCACAATTTGATCGCCTGTTTCGATATCGGGGACGAACGTCATTCGATAAGGCCGCGTCTCACAGAACGCAGCAATTTCAGACGCAAGTTCCTCGAACTGGCCGTGCGTGCGATTTACTTTGGCCTGTGCTGCTCTTAGTCGGTCTGACATGACCCGAGTCCTATCTCGATGAGTTTGCTCTCGTTATTTTAGGGCATTTGTTCTGCCTGCGACCCCAAATTGACTCCCCCTCGCGGCCTTTCCATACTCGTCGTATGACGCAGGCACGACTGCTCACCCTCGCCCTTATCTAGGCGGCGCGGCGCTTCTCGAGCGCGGCGTCGCCCGAACCTTGCTGGCCTCGTTTTGCCCGTGGCGCGCGCCTGGTTGCGGCGTGCGGGCGCATCCCACTGAACTGTGAACACAAAGGCACGAGCATGACGACGACCGAACGGACCGAGCGCGCGGAGACCGAGCGCTACGACCCTCGACCGATCGAGCGGAAGTGGCAGGCGCGGTGGGAGGAGACGGGCCTCTACCGCGTGCAGGATCACGTGCCGGGGCGCGACAACTGGTACGCGCTGACGATGTTCCCGTACACCTCGGGCGACCTGCACATCGGGCACTGGTTCGCGATGGCGCCGTCCGACGCACTGGCTCGATGGCGACGGATGACCGGGCGCAACGTGCTGTTCCCGATGGGCTTCGACGCCTTCGGGCTGCCGGCGGAGAACGCCGCGATCAAGGGCGGGCTGCACCCCAAGGACTGGACCGACGCGAACATCGAGCGCATGCGCGGCCAGCTGAAGACCATGGGCGCGATGTTCGACTGGGACCGCGAGGTCAACGCCTCGTCGCCCGAGTACTACCGCTGGACGCAATGGTGGTTCCAACTGCTGTTCAAGATGGGGCTGGTCTATCGCAAGGGCGCGTCGGTGAACTGGTGCCCGACCGACCAGACAGTCCTCGCGAACGAGCAGGTCGTCGACGGGCTGTGCGAGCGCTGCGATTCAGTCGTGGTGCAGCGCTACATGGAGCAATGGTTCGTGCGCACGACCGCATACGCGGAGGAGCTGCTGCACAACGAGGACCTCGATTGGCCCGAGCACGTGAAGCTGATGCAGCGCAACTGGATCGGCCGCTCCGAGGGCGCCGAGGTCTCGTTCGCGCTCGAAGCGCCGGTCACTGCCCAAGGGGCCACCGACGCGACCTCAGAAGTTCGAGTGTTCACGACGCGGCCGGACACGCTGTACGGCGTGACATTCATGGTGCTCGCGCCCGAGCATCCGCTTGTGGCGTCGCTGACGAGCTCGGAGCAGCGCGCGGCGGTCGAGGCGTACATCGATGCGGCCTCGAAGGCCACGGAGATCGAGCGCCAGTCGACGGAGCGCGAGAAGACCGGCGTGTTCACCGGCGCGTACTGCATCAACCGCCTGACCGGTCGGCGCGTGCCGATCTGGACGGCCGACTACGTGCTCGCGACATACGGCACGGGTGCGGTGATGGCCGTGCCCGCGCACGACCAGCGCGACTTCGAGTTCGCCTCGAAGT
>JBAXNX010000213.1:0-2893 GCA_037133575.1 Chloroflexota bacterium | reverse complement strand
CAAGAAGTTCGGCCTCAAGCGCGCCCGCAAGGCGCCGCAGTTCACCAAGCGCTAAGCGAGGCGCACTCGCTGCAGAACAAGAAGCCCGGCCTTCACGGCCGGGCTTCTTTGTGTCATGACGCAATCGATGCTAGCGCGAGTGCTTCGAGAGCTCGTTCTTGAGCTTCGAGATCGGCTCGACCGGCGTGGGGTCGACACCATTGAGCATCGCGAGATAGAGCGACACCCAGTCACTGAGGTAGCACGCTCGCATGATCGCATCGAGCTGGTTCTCGCCGCCCATCAGCAGCTCGTCATGCTCGATGCCGGCTGCATCGAGCGCCTCGCCGGTGAGGCGAATGCGCAGGCGCGTGCGCTCGTGCACCGCAACGCTGTCGAGCATCAGCACGTGTACCGACTCGCGCGCTACGTCCGGTCCGGCAAAGCCCACGATCAGGTTGTGGTCGACCTCCGGCAGTGCGCCGAACAGCGCCCATTGCTTGGAGTTCTCCGACATCTGCCCGGCCCAGCGCCGTGCGGCGATCTCCAGGAAGTCAGGCCCGAGGATCACCGGGATGCGACCCTCGACGCGGCGTGCGATCTGCTTCGCGACGTTCGAGTCACCCGGCTGGTCGAGCCCCCAGTCCGTCGCGCACACCTCGAGCGCCGCGACGACCTCGTCCACCAGTGCGTCGCTGATCGCGACCACATCGAGGCGGCGCAGCACACCGAGCAGCGCGAACACGCCCCACCCGATCGCCGCGCGCGGCTGACCGTCGAACTCGTACGTCATGACCGAATAGCCGAGCGACTCCCCGAGCCGTGCGAGGCGGCCGCCCGACGTGATCGCCATCCGCATCCCGCCATCACCGAGCGTGCGCTGGAACGCCTCGAGCGTTTCCTCCGTGTCGCCGGACCACGACGAAGCGATCACCAGTGTGTTGGCATCGACCATCGGCGCCGTGTACCCGCGCACGATGTGCACGGGGATGCTCGTGACACTCGCGGCGATCGTCGAGACGATCTCGGCGCCAATCGCCGAGCCGCCCATGGCGAGTACCACCACGCGCGATGGCCTGTGGAACGATGCCGGCGGCGTCCACGCCATTCCGGCCGTCCACGCCGCGCGGCACTGTGCTGGCAGCTCAGCGATGTACGTTGCCATGCCCTGTGGATCCCCACCCGCGTATGTCGCGCGGTCATCGAGATTCACTGTCAACTGTTCCTGCAACATGCTCCTCGGTTCTGGCGCTACAGCGTCGCTCCAGCGATCTCCTGGCCCTGCTGGAGCGCCTGGCGCACGTGCTCCATCGTTGGCATCTCGGCGTAGATGCGCAGCAGTGGCTCCGTGCCGCTGAAGCGCAGCAGCAGCCACCACCCGCCTTCGAGGTTGAATCGAAAGCCGTCCACATTGTCCTTCGACTCGACGCGCAGGCCAGCGATCGAGTCGGGGTTAGCGTTTGCGACGCGCTCGCGGATCGCGTCACGCTCGTCGCCTCGCAGTGTGATATCCACGCGGTCGTACTCGTGCGTGCCGACTTCGTCGTACAGCGCCTGCAGCAGCTCGGACGGGCGCTTCCCCGTCTTCACCATCGCTTCGAGGATGATCAGCCCGCTCAGCACGCCATCGCGCTCCGGGATATGGCCGCGGAACGCGTAGCCGCCCGACTCCTCGCCAGCGATCAGCGCGTTCGTCTCCATCATCTTCGGCCCGAGGTGCACGAAGCCCACAGGCGTCTCGTACACGGGGCAGTCGTAGCGCTCGCCGAGGCGGTCGATCATCCGCGTCATGGTCACCGACCGCACCATCGGGCCTCGGTCGCCGCGCACGCCGACGAGGTAATGCACGAGCAGCGCCATTGTCTGCAGCTGCGTGATAAAGCGACCTCGCTCGTCCGCAATGCCGACGCGGTCCGCGTCACCATCCGTCGAGAGCCCCACGTCGAACCCGCCATTCGCGAGCACACCGAGCTGCTCCGTGAGGTTCGGCGCGATCGGCTCGGGCGCGCGCATGCCGGGGAACGCCGGGTTGCGATACCCGTGCAGCTCTTCGACCACTGTCTTGCCGCCAGCCAGCAGCTCGGCGGTCATGCCGAGCCCTGCGCCATACATCGAGTCAACGAGGATGCGCAGACCTGCCGCCTTGATCGCCTCGATATCCACGAGTTGGCGCAGCGCCGCGAGATACGGCCCGCGCTGGTCGAACTCCTCGACGAGCCCCTTGGCCTGCGCCTCGCCGAGCGCCATCCGCTTGATGTCGCCGCTTGCGAGGATGCCCGGCACCGCCGCTTCGATCTCGCTCGTCACGGCCGGCGGCGAGGAGCCACCGTAGCCTTCCTTCACCTTGAAGCCGTTGTAGCGGCCCGGATTGTGGCTCGCCGTGATCATGATCCCGGCGCCCACCCCGCGATGCACGATCGAGTGCGACAGCGCGGGCGTTGGGCCAGGACTGCTCGCGACCGCCGAGTGAATGCCGTTGCCGGCGAGCACTTCAGCCACCGCATTCGAGAATGTCTGTGAGAGGAAGCGCGTGTCGTACGCGATCACGACGCCTTTCGAGGCAGTGCCGGCCTGCAGCAGATAGTTCGCCGTCGCCTGCGACACCGCACGCACGTTCTCGAAGGTGAAGTCCTCCGCGATCTGACCGCGCCAGCCGTCAGTGCCAAAGTGAATCTCGACCATCAGGCCTCCGCCGCGGACCAGCGCGTGTCGGGTGCCACGCGCGTACCGACGGGCGGCTCATCGCCATCCGCCACCTCAGCGCCCTGCCCGAGTACGACGCCGCGCACGACTGCGCCCGCACCAATGCGCGAGCCGTCCGCGAGCACCGAGTCGCTGACCGCGGCCCCCGCGCCGATCGTCACGTTGTCCCACAGCACCGAACCACTCACGCGCGCACCCGCGGCGATCGAGA
>JBAXNX010000212.1:0-2906 GCA_037133575.1 Chloroflexota bacterium | reverse complement strand
GGTCGCGACACCGGCAACGAGGTCGAGCGCTGGGTGCTCGAGCGTGCTGCATTGCGCGGCATCCAACTCGAGCGCACCGCCGCCGCCGCACTGTCCGAGCTCGTCGGCGCGAACCTCTGGCTGCTCGCATCCGAGCTCGACAAGCTCGCGCAGTATGCGATGGGCCGACCCATCACCGTCGCCGATGTGCGCGCGCTGACGCCCGCCGCGCGCGAGGCCGGCATGTTTGACCTCGTCGATGCCGCCGTCGAAGGCCGCACCCCCGTCGCGTTGCGCCTGCTGCGCCAGATGTTCGACGAAGGCAGCGAGTCGCCACAGGCCATCCTCGCGATGATCGCGAGACAGCTTCGCGGCCTCGTTCGCGCCGCGGAGCTCGTCGAGCAGCGCGCACCCAAGCCCGCCATCGGTGAGGCCACCGGCACCCACAACTCATGGGCGCTCGACAAGCTGATTCGTCAGGCGCAGGCTCTCGGCCGCTACGGCACTGAGGAAGCGCTGCGTGAGGCGGAGCGCACCGACTTCTCGATCAAGAGCGGCAAGCTCGACGAAGTGCTCGGCCTCGAGCTCTTGCTATGCAAGCTCGCCGACCTCGCGCCGGCCGCCCAGCCCACGCGCGCCGCGCGCCGCTAGCCGGCGACACGCCCGTTCGCCTCGTCCGTGGCATCGCCGGTCAGTGCCTCATCGTGTGCCTCGAGCGGATGCACCGCCGGCCCGCGCAGCACTGAGCCCGTGACATCGAAGCACGAGCCGTGACAGCCGCAGTCCCACGTCTGCATCGCGCCGTTCCACGCCACCTCGCACCCGAGGTGCGTGCACAACGCCGAGAGCGCATGCAGCTCGCCACTCGCGTCGCGCGTCACAGCTAACTTTTCGCCGTGCCACGGGATCACCGCGCCGTCGCCGGGTGCGATCGTCTCGAGGTCGCCGTCCGTCTCTGGGATGAAGCGCGCGGCCATGTTCTCGACGGTCGCGACATTGTCGCGCACCATCCGCCCGAATGACGCGAGCGGGTTCGCATGCGTGTCTGATCCCTCGCGCGCCGGATCGAACACGTCGGCCCAGCGGTGCTGCCGCCCCTGCACTGCCTCCGCGAGGATGTGCCCGGCGACCACGCCATTCGTGATCCCCCAGCCACCGAAGCCCGTCGCGATGTAGGTGTGCGGCCGAGTCGGCTCGATGCGCCCGATGTACGGCAGCCGGTCGACCGAGTAGTAGTCCTCGTTCCACCAGCGATAGTCGATCCCCTCGACCTGGAAGTGCTCGCGCGCGAACGCCTCGATCGTCGCGAGCTCCTGCGCGGTGTCCGAGTCGCCCGGCGTGTATGCCGGCCCGACCACGAGCAGCCAGTGATGGTCGCCACGTCGCGCCGATCGCATCGAGCGTGTTGGTTCGTCGATGCTGATGAACATGCCAGCGACCGGCTCATCCGCGACCCGCGCGGCGATCACCGCGTGCGCTTTTGGCGTCGTGCGTGCGAAGTACATGCCGTCATCGATGAACGGCAGCGTCGTCGCGATGATTACGTCTCGAGCACGCACGACGCCCCTCTCAGTGCGCACGGTCACCCCGTTGTGATCGTCGAGTGAGGTCACGCGGCTCTCCTCGAACACACGCGCCCCCTCGTGGTCCACGGCAGCCACGAGGCCTGCCGTATACGCGAACGAGTCGAACTGCGCCTGCCCATCGAACCGAACCGCACCGACTGTCGAGAACGGCAACGGCACCTCCGAGGTGAATTGCGCCGGCAGCCCCAACTCTGCCGCCACGCGCGCCTCGTCGCGCAGGTCGTCCTCGCGCTCCGGTGTGATTGCGTACGTGTATGCCGAGCGCCGCTCGAACGCGCACTCAATCTCGAGCGTACGCACCATTCGCTCAACCTCGCCGATCGCCCACTCGTTCGCTGCCCCGTACCGTCGCGCGATCTGCTCATCGAAGATGCGCGCGAGGTCGCGGCAGATCATCGAGTGCTGCGAGGTGACTTTGGCGCTCGACCCGCCCGTGACCTGCGCCGCCACGCGCAATGCCTCGAGCAGCACTACGCGCAACCCCTGCTGCCGCAGCAGCAGCGCGGCTGTGGCACCAACGATGCCTGCGCCGATCACCACCACGTCGGCCTCGACCTCACCGGTCAGCCGCTCGTACCTCCGCTGGTCAGTGCGATCGACCCACAACGGCTGTAACGATGACATGGTGACTCCTCAGTGCGTGAGCGTTCGCCCACGCACATCAGAGCGAGGTGTCCATCGCACCCCCATCGCGCAGGTTGTCTGAGCATTCCGGAAACGCACAAAACAAACGGGCGTGCCCGAAAGAGCACGCCCGTTACAGCGTCAGCGAGGAGAAGCGACGAGTCGCTACCAGGAGTGACGGATGGCGGAGAGCACCTTGCCCTGGACCTCGATGTTGTCCGGCGTCGTATAGAACGCCTGCATCGTCGAGTTCATCGGCTGCAGCCGGATGCGGTCACCCTCGTGGAAGAGCTTCTTCAGCGTCGTCTCGTTCTCGGCCTTCAGCCACACCGCCACGACGTCCCCGTCGTCACAGCTCTGCGTCGGCTCGAGGATCACGATGTCGCCATCGTTGATCAGCGCGTCGATCATCGAGGTGCCCTCGACCCGCAGCGCGAAGGCGTTGGTGCGGCCCTTCAGCTGGTCGTCGGTGACCTCGATCTCCTCGTAGCCCTCCGGGAGCACCTCGGGCGGCGTCGGGATGGGGAGGCCGGCCGCGATCTTCCCGAGCACCGGCACGGTCTGGATGCGGCGCCGCGACTGCGCGCCTGGCAGCTGGATCGCCCGTGAGATCTCGCGGTCGCGGCGGAGCAATCCCCGCTCCTCGAGCCGCTTCAGGTTGTAGTCCACGACCGACGTCGAGGAGATCTCGCAGCCCTGCTGGATGTCCCGGATCGA
>JBAXNX010000211.1:0-2914 GCA_037133575.1 Chloroflexota bacterium | reverse complement strand
TGTCGATGATGAGGTGTGGGTCGGGTGCGCCGATCCGCAAAGGAGCGCACGGATGCTGCTCGGCGCTATCTGCGAGGCCTGTCGTCAGCCGATGGGCTCGAACGTCACGAACGTGCAACTCGTCACCGGTGAGCTGGTCCAGGCGGGGATGACCGCCTCGCTGCGAGGCACGCGCTCCCCGGAGTCCCACAACCTCTGTTCGTCCTGTGCGACCCACGTCTACGGGCTGCTCCACGCCATGACGCGCGGCAATCTCGTTGAGCAGGGCTAGGGTCGAGCCGCAGTAACTTGTCTCGTTCCGGGCCTCTCACCGCGAGGTGAACCAGATCGCCCTCGGGGGCATACTGGGGCCATGTACCCCTCACTCACCAACAAGCGAGCGGTCGTGCTCGGCGGTTCGCGCGGGATTGGCCGTGCGATCGCACTGCGACTCGCCGCAGAACACGTCCACGTGATCGTGAACTACGCGCGCTCCTCTGAGGCGGCTGAGGCCACAGCGGCCGAGTGCCGCGAGATGGGCGTCGAGGCGGAGGCGATGCGCGCCGACGTCGGCGATGCGGACGAGCTCTCGGCGCTGTTCAAGGCGGTCAACGACTGGGGCGGGATCGACATCCTGATCAACAACGCCGCGCGTGGCCTCGAACGGCCGCGCCCGGCGATCGAGCAGCGCCCAAAGCACCTGCACCAGACGATGGACGTGAACCTGTTCGGGCCGTGGAACGCGGTGCAGGACGTCGTCCCGATGATGGAGGCGCGCGGCGGCGGGGTGGTCGTGAACCTGCTGTCCCCCGGCGCGTGGAACTACATGCCGGACTACTCGGCGGTTGGGGTGACGAAGGCGGCGCTCGCGTCGCTCAACACGTACCTCGCTGTTGAGCTGGCACCTCGGAACATTCGGGTGAACGGTGTGTCGGCTGGCTGGGTCGAGGGTTCCGATGGCGATCACTCGTATCGCGCCGACATCTCGAACAAGGTGCGTCCGCACGTCCCGGCGGGGCGCAATGTGTCCCCCGAGGATGTCGCGGCCACGGTCGCGTGGCTGTGCTCTGACGAAGCCTCGATGCTCATCGGCGAGACCGTGCACCTCGATGGTGGGTTTGGCATCTCGGCATGGCGCGCGGTGCTGGGTACCTAAGTTTGGGTAACTAGCACAAGTCACTCGATTCACTGCACCCAAGGAGGGTCGCATGTCGCTGGCCGATGATCTGTTGCGCGCGAACGAGGAATACATCGCTCACTTCGACGCCTCCGGGCTCAAGGTGCGGCCGATCAAGCACCTTGCGATCCTCACCTGCATGGACTCGCGTTACACGGCGCAGGGGGTGTTGGGGCTCGCGCTCGGCGATACGCACGTCGTTCGCAACGCCGGTGGGCGTGTGACCGAGGACACGATTCGATCGCTCGCGATCTCAGCGGCGATCCTCGATACCCGCGCGTGCGTCGTCATTCACCACACTGAATGTGGCCTGCTCGGTCGTACGGATGAGGATCTGCGGCAGCGCGTGGCCGAGGTGACGGGCGCGCGCGCGCCGTTCGGTTTCCTCGGCTTCGACGACCTCGAACAGTCGGTGCGCGATGACGTGCATGCACTGCACGCCTCGCAGTACTTGCCGCATGACTACGAGGTGATCGGGTTCACGTACGACGTGCAGACGGGGCGACTGACGCCAGTCGAGGCGTAGCTCAATGGCGCGCGTCCAACAGTCGCTCACATGGATTCTCGTTATCGCGATTCTCGCGGGGATCGTAGGAGGATTCACGTGGATGGCGTTCAGCGCGATCCGGCTCATTTCGAATCTGCCTGCCCAAGGTATTGCCGCCGCAGTTACTGCGATCGTGACTGCAGCTCTCGCCGCGTTCGCGACGCTCTATCGAAGTCGCTCCGAGCAACGTGAGCGAATGCTGCGTGAGCAGCGCGAGCACCAGATCGCTGTGTACGATGAGTTCTTGACGTTCTTGTTCCGTGTGACAAGTTCGTCTGCTGGGCTTGAACCAGAACTTACCGCTGCCGACATGCAGAAATACTTCATCGAATTTACGCGAAAGACGTTGCTGTATGGCTCGGATTGTCTTGTTCGCGCTTACATCGAATTTCGTGACGAAGCTCAACGCGGCGGTGGAAGCGACGGATTGAACTATCGGCTCACGATTGCTCTCGAGCACATCATGATCGAAATCCGCGGGGATATTGGACACTCAAAGGGCAAGTTGAAGCCCGGTGACTTGCTCTCGATGTACATCAATGACATCGAGTCGATTCGCCCTCACCTAATAACCGCAGACCGAGAAATTCGGAGCAGTTCGAAGGCGCGATGGAAGTAGCTGTTCGAGCTAGCGCGCGGGACGCCACATCAGCCACAGGTAGGGGCCGCCGCGCGTGAACTCCAGGCGCTTGAAGGTGCGGAAGCCGTGGCGCTCGTAGAACTCAAGGTTTCGCGCCTTCGAGTTCTCGAGGTACGCGGGCAGGTGGTCGGCGTCCACGCGTTCGAGCGCGTGCGCGAGCAGCGCTGAGCCGACGCCGGTGCGCTGCAACGCCGGGTCGACTGCGAGCAGTGACAGGTACCAGTGCGGCTCGGTGGGGTGCTCCTCGGCGCAGCGCGTCATGAGCTGCCAGATGCGCGGGAAGCGCGCGACGCCGCTGATCGCCATGAGTTCGCGCGTCTCGCGCAGGCGGGCGAGCAGCGAGTCGGGGTGATTGCCCGGCGGGCGACGCCACGCTGAGGCAGCATTGCCGCCGAGTTCTGGCGGGCCGGCTTCCGGCCGGTCGGCCAAGTAGCAGACGCCGTCGGCGGCCAGGTACGACTGTTCGAGGTCGGCTCGGAACATGCGCGCCATCACTGCGTCGAAGTGCTGCGGGTGGGTGAACCAGCGATAGAGCGGGTCGTCGCTGAAGCCGCGCGCGAAGATGTCCACG
>JBAXNX010000210.1:0-2917 GCA_037133575.1 Chloroflexota bacterium | reverse complement strand
GACGTGAACACTCGCGAGATCTACCCGACCAGTCGCCTGGTCGAGCGCATCTCCGGCATGGCGGTGCAGTCGAACAAGGCGATCGTCGGCAAGAACGCCTTCCGCCACTCCTCGGGCATCCACCAGGACGGCGTCCTGAAGATGCGCGAGACCTACGAGATTATTAACCCCGCCGACGTCGGCGCCCCGACCACCGGCGGCATCGTCCTGACCAAGGTCTCCGGTCGCCACGGCCTGCGCTCCCGCCTCGACGAGCTGGGCGCGCAGCTGACCGACGAGGAATTCGAGCGCGTCTTCGAGTCCTTCAAGGAGGTCGCCGACCGCCGCGACGAGGTGGACGACCGTGACCTGGAGGCCATCCTGGCCGAGCAGACCTCGGTCCAGGCGGCCGAGCAATGGGTGCTCGACCTCGTGCAGGTCTCGGCCGGCGACCACACATCTCCGACCGCGACCGTGCGCATCATCGGCCCGGACGGCACCGCCCACGAGGATGCGGCCATCGGCTCCGGCCCGGTCGACGCCATCTACCAGGTCATCAACCGGGTCATGGGCGTGCAGAACGAGCTGACCGAGTTCTCCGTGAAGTCCGTCACCGAGGGCATCGACGCCCAGGGTGAGGTCACGATTCGCATCGAGGCCGAGGGCGGGTCGTACACTGGCCGCGCCGCGGACACGGACATCCTCGTGGCCAGCGCCCGCGCTTATCTGCACGCGCTGAACCGCTACCTGAACGCCGTCCAGCCTAAGGTCGCCACGACGGCCTAACGCCGCTCGACATACATACAATCAACTTCGAGGGGGAACCATGCCGAAGACACTGACCGAGAAGATCTGGGACCAGCACCTGGTACGCCAGGAGGCTGGCCAGCCTGACCTGCTCTATATCGACCTGCACCTGGTGCACGAGGTGACCTCGCCCCAGGCGTTCGAGTCGATCCGCATGACCGGCCGCACCGTGCGCCGCCCGGACCTCACGGTCTCGACGGTCGACCACAACGTGCCGACCTTTGGCCGTGAGCTCCCGAACCCAGACCCGTTGTCCGCTCAGCAGATCGAGACGCTGCGCGACAACTGCAACCAGTTCGGCATTCCGCTGTTCGACGTCTTCGACGCCCGTCAGGGCATCGTGCACGTCATCGGCCCGGAGCAGGGACTGACGCAGCCCGGCCTCGTCATCGTCTGTGGTGACTCGCACACGGCGACGCATGGCGCATTCGGCGCACTCGCGTTCGGCATCGGCACCTCCGAGGTCGAGCACGTGCTCGCGACCCAGACGCTGCTGCAGTCACCGCCCAAGACCATGTCGGTCGAGGTCAACGGCAAGCTCGGCGTGGGTATCACCGCGAAGGACGTCATCCTCGCGATCATCCGCAAGATCGGTGTCGACGGCGGCATCGGTCACGTCATCGAGTACCGCGGCGACGTCATCCGCGACCTCTCGATGGAAGGCCGGATGACCATCTGCAACATGTCGATCGAGGGTGGCGCGCGCGCCGGCCTCGTCGCACCGGACGACAAGACCTTCGAGTACCTCAAGGGTCGCCACTTCGCGCCGCAGGGCGAGGCGTGGGATCAGGCCGTCGAGGCCTGGAGGCAGCTGCCGACCGACGAGGGCGCGACCTTCGACAAGGTGGTCGTCCTCGACGGCAACACCATCGAGCCGCACGTCACGTGGGGCACCACCCCAGCGCAGTCCGTCCCGATCTCCGGCGTCGTGCCGGACCCCGACGAGGCTGTAAGCCCGTCGGCGCGCGAGACTGCGCAGCGCGCGCTCCAGTACATGGACCTCAAGGCCGGGACGCCCATGCAGTCGATCCCGATCGACCGCGTGTTCCTCGGCTCCTGCACGAACTCGCGCATCGAGGACCTGCGAGCGGCGGCGAAGGTCGTCCAGGGCCACAAGGTCGCCTCGAGGGTGAGCGCGATGGTGGTTCCCGGCTCCGGTCTCGTGAAGCTGCAGGCCGAGCGCGAAGGCCTCGACCAGATCTTCAAGGACGCGGGCTTCGAGTGGCGCGACGCGGGCTGCTCGATGTGCCTGGGCATGAACCCGGACATCCTGCTGCCGGGTGAGCGCTGCGCCTCGACCTCGAACCGCAACTTCGAGGGTCGCCAGGGCGCGGGCGGCCGCACCCACCTCGTGAGCCCGGAGATGGCGGTCGCTGCCGCAATCGCCGGCCACTTCGTCGACATCCGCGACATCATCGGCAAGTAAGCCGGAACAGGGAGAACGCACGATGGAGAAGGTCAAGGACATCATCGGCAACGCCATCCCGCTCAACCGCGCGGATGTCGACACCGACCAGATCATGCCGAAGCAGTTCCTGAAGCGCATCGAGCGCTCCGGGTTCGGCCCGTTCACGTTCTTCGACTGGCGCAAGGATCCGGACTTCGTCCTGAACAACCCGTCCTACGCCAACGCGCCGATCCTGCTGGCGCAGCAGAACTTTGGCTGTGGCTCCTCGCGCGAGCACGCGCCGTGGGGCCTCGAGGACATGGGCATCAAGGCGATCATCGCGCCGTCGTTCGGAGACATCTTCCGCAACAACTGCTCGAAGCTTGGCCTGCTGACGATCGCGCTCGCGCAGGAGGACATCGACTTCATGATGGCCCGTGCCGAGGAGCTGCCGGGCGGCCAGATCATCGTCAGCCTGGAGAACCAGACGGTCGGCATTGCGGGCTCTGAGTGGACGCGCAAGTTCGACATCGACCCGTTCATCAAGAACAACCTGCTGAACGGCCTCGACGACATCGGACTGACGATGCAGCACGACGACGCCATCGCGGCGTTCGAGGCGACGCGCTCGACGCGGCTGCCCGCGACCATCGAGGCGGCCAAGGCCTGACGGCTACGTCCTCATCGCTGCTCACACGAGAACTCCGCGCGGCCATCCGCGCGGAGTTCTCTGATCTACGCCCC
>JBAXNX010000209.1:0-2937 GCA_037133575.1 Chloroflexota bacterium | reverse complement strand
CGAGGTCGCCGGGCTCACCAGCTGGCTGAACAGCGAGCCGCTCACGATCGCCTCGCTGCGCGCCGAGAAGCGCGTCGTGCTCATCGACTTCTGGACGTACACCTGCGTGAACTGCCAGCGGACGCTGCCGTACGTGAAGCAGTGGAACGATCGCTACGCGCAGGCGGGCCTGACGATCATCGGCGTGCACACGCCGGAGTTCGACTTCGAGCACGACACCGCCAACGTGAAGCACGCGGTCGAGGCCGCCGGCATCACGTATCCCGTGGCGCTCGACAACGACATGCAGACATGGACGGCATTCAACAACAACGCGTGGCCCGGGAAGTACCTCATCGGTGCGGACGGGCGCGTGCGCTACACGCACCTCGGCGAGGGCGACTACGACCTGACCGAGCGCGCGATCCGTGACGCTCTGACCGCAGCCGGGCACGACGTCACCTCGATTCCCACGGGCGGGCTCCCTGCGCCGAAGCTCGACCCGTACGCGACGATGATCACGCGCGAGCTGTACGGCGGCTACGCGCGCAACTACGACACGCGCGGCGCCTACGCCGCCCAGCGCGAGTACTACAGCGGCCCGAAGCAGACGCACGACTACACCGACATCACCGGCGAGCGCGCGAAGGATGTCTTCTACCTGCAGGGCGCGTGGCGTGACGAGGAGGATGCCGTGGTGCATGCGCGCGCCACGACGAACCTCGAGGACTACCTCGTGTTTCGCTTCTTCGCGCGGAGCGTGAACATCGTGATGCGTCCCGGCGCGGACGGCGCGTCGTACGACGTGGTCGTCGAGCTGAGCGGCAAGCCGCTGAGGCGCGACCAGGCGGGGCCCGACGTGCACTTCGACGCCGCGGGGCGCAGCATCGTCACGGTCGCCGAGCCGAGGATGTACGCCGTGGTGATCCTGCCCTAGCTGGGTGACGAGGACCTCAAGTTGCGATCGAACTCCCCGGACTTTTCGATGTACGGCGTCGCCTTCGGCGCGTACACGAGCGGGTCGTAGCAATGCACGTACAGCGACGTCTCCTCGTGCTGTCGCTCGCCATCGTCGCCGCGCTCTCGCTCGTGGCGTGTCGAGGCGGGACGACAAAGGTCGACGGGCCGTTCTCGAATGCGTACCCGACCTACCACGACAAGGCGAGCGGGATCACGGCGATCCTCGGCACGCCGGACCTCGGCGTCGGGACGTTCCGTGTCGCGATCGCGCTGAACGACGAGGCGGGGCTGATCCGCTTCCCCGCGCTGAGCCTGCGCTCGTTCGCGCCGGGGAGCACCGGCACGTTGCAGCCACCGGCCCAGGAGGTGAACGCGAGCTTCTACGCGTTCCCCGACGGCTCGCGCGGTCTGTACACGGCGTCGATGACCTTCGACCGCGCGGGGGCGTGGTCGATCGTCGCGGCGGTGCCCCGTCCGAGCGGCACGTCTGCCATGATCGTGATCCCGGTGACGATCGCCGAGCATGCCTCGGCGCCCGTCGTCGGCGCGACGGCACCCGCGAGCAAGAACCGCATCGCGAAGGACGTGCCGTCGCTCGATCGGCTGACCACGGGCAGCACGCCCGACCCGGCGCTGTACCAGCACCGCATCGCGGACAGCCGCGCCGCGTATCAGGCGACGGTCGTGGTGTTCGCCAGCCCGGCGTTCTGCACCACCCCCCTCTGCGGTCCCCAGGTCGAGGATGCGTCCGACCTCGTGAAGACCTACGGCGACCGCGTCGATGTGATCCACGTGGACCTGTTCCAGAACCCACAGGAGATCAAGGGCGACCTCTCGCGGGCCGTGCGCTCGCCGCTCCTCGCGGAGTGGGGGCTGCACACGGACGAGTGGACGTTCGTGATCGACGGCAACGGCACGATCGCCGGGCGGTTCGAGGCCTACGCGCCTCGACCGGAGGTCGACGCCGCGATCCGGCGCTCGCTCGGCCTGCGCCCCTGATCGTCGAGGCTTGGCGGTTGGCCTTGGTCGCACGGTACGATGGCCCGACTCGTCCAGCTGGCAGGAGCACTGCGTGACCACTCGTGAGCGGGCCTTCGACCTGCACCTGCCGGTGCAACGGCACCAGCTGGGCAACGGCCTGCGGGTCGTCTTCTCCTCCGACCACTCCGCGCCGATCATCTGCGTCGCCGTGTACTACCACGTCGGCATGCGCCTCGAACCGCGCGGGCGCACCGGCTTCGCGCACCTCTTCGAGCACCTGATGTTCCAGGGCTCGCAGTCGATGGCGAAGATGGAGATCGCGAAGCTCGTGCAGGAGAACGGCGGCAACCTCAACGGCTCCACGAGGTACGACTACACGAACTACTACGAGGCGATGCCCTCGCACACCCTCGACCTCGCGCTGTGGATGGAGGCCGACCGCATGCGCGGCCCGGTGATCACGCAGGCAGAGCTCGACAACCAGCGCGACGTCGTGAAGAACGAGATCCGCGTGAACGTGCTCAACCGGCCGTACGGATCGTTCCCGTGGATCGACATGCAGGCTGTCGCCTTCGACAACTGGCACAACAGCCACAACGGCTACGGCGACATGGAGGACCTCGACGCCGCGAGCCTCGAGGATGTGCAGGCGTTCTTCGACTCGTACTACTCGCCGGCGAACGCGGTGCTGGTCGTCGTTGGCGACTTCGACGAGGCGCACGCGCTGGAGCTGGCGCGCCAGTACTTCGAGGACATTCCCTCCGTGCCGCGTCCGACGCCAGCCGATGTGAGCGAGCCGCGGCAGGAGACCGAGCGCCGCACGAGCCACCTCGACCCGCTCGCGAACAAGCCGGCGCTGGCCGTCTCGTACCGCACACCAGAGCGCGGCTCGCGCGAGTACTACGCACTGGGGCTGCTCGACGAGGTGCTGCTGCAGGGCGAGGACTCGCTGCTGCACCAGGAGCTGGTGAGCCGTCGAGGCTTCACCGGCAGCGTCGATGGCGGCATCAACTTCCT
>JBAXNX010000208.1:0-2939 GCA_037133575.1 Chloroflexota bacterium | reverse complement strand
GCTAGATTCGTCAGCCTGCCCTTGGCACTCCTCGGAGATACAATGCTGTCCGGCGCGATCCCCCGCGCAGCGAGGTTCCGATGGCTATCGAGGTCACCCTCTCCGACCACACTCACGACCCGCTGCGGTCGCTCTACACCGCATTCCGGGTCTGCTACTCGTCGTTCACCCCGGCCCAGATCGAAGCGCGCATCGAGCGCGACCGCATCACCCGGGATGAGATGCAGGAGTTCGTGTCCGCTCGCCTCGCCACCGGGCACTCCTCGCCACTGGCGCAGGTGTGGTTCGAGTTCGGCATCTCGGGCGTCACACGGGCGTTCTCGCACCAGTTCGTGCGACACCACATCGGCATCTCGTTCGAGCAGCAGTCGCAGCGCTACGTGACCTACAAGGACGGCACCTACCCGTTCACCGTGCCAGAGAGCATCCGCCGCGCTGGCAAGGAAGACGCCTACAACCAGGCGATCGAGGCGGCGGGCAAGACCTACCTCGAGTTGATCGAGGCCGGGGTTCCCGCCGAAGACGCGCGCTTCCTGCTGCCGAACGCGACCAACACCAACTTCAAGGTGTCGGTGAATTACCTCGAGCTGATGCACATCGCCGACCAGCGCCTCTGCACGCGCGCGCAGTGGGAGTTCCGCAAGGTCGTCGCGATGATGCGATCCGAGGTGAAGAAGCTGTTTCCGGAACTGGCGACGTACCTGCAGCCGAAGTGCGGCGAGTTCCGCCTTGGCTACTGCGACGAGTCGTACGCCGACTGGGAGGGCTGCCCGATCGGTCGCAAGCGCCCGCACAAGTCCACGCTCTTCGCGCTCTACGAGCAGTCGAAGAAGGGTGCACTCGATGTGCTGAACGACACCGACTACAAGACGATCGAGGCTGACGAGCCCGTCGTGAATGCGGTCGGCGAAGGCGTGAAGGACGAGGCGTTCTAGTCCAGCATCAGTGGGGCAGGCCTCGTGCCATCGTTTGTTGTCACCACTATTCGCACGGCTGAGGATTTGCGTGCCGCACTCGACGTGCGGACGCGGGTCTTCGTCGACGAGCAGCACGTCCCGATCGAGGAAGAAGTCGACGCCTACGATCGCGAGGCACTGACTCGCGACGATGTCGTGTACGTGCTCGGACGGCTCGACGGAGAGCCGATTGCGACTGCTCGTCTGCTCCTCGATGCACACGAGGGGTTGCCACACATCGGGCGCGTTGCTGTGCTCGCGGAGCATCGAGGTCAGGGCTACGGCCGCGCGGTGATACAGGCGCTGCATGAGGCGGCTCGCGAGCGTGGCTACCTCGGGGTCACGCTGGCCGCGCAGCTACAGGCGCTGCCGTTCTACGAGCGACTCGGGTATGTGGCACGGGGGCCGGTGTTCCTGGATGCAGGGATCGAGCACCGCGATATGGATCTGCGGTTCGACTAGCGGCGCGTGGCTCGAGGCTTCGCGGCTGACTGTCTCTCCTCGATGTCGCGCATACGGGCGGCGATCAACTTCTTCACCAGGGTCTTCGGCAACGAGCGGTCGATCGCGAAGTGCAGCGAGCCGGGCGTCATCGTATAGCCCTCGAGATCGTCGGCGAGCACTGAGAGCACCGAGCCACTGTGCGGCAGGTAGCTCAGGTGGTTCTTGAACGCAGCGAATCCTGCGACGACCTTGCCATCGAGTTTGAACGCCGGCATGCCGTACGCGATCGTCTGCTCGGCTTTCGGGACGATGCTGAGGATCGTAGTGCGCAGCTGCTCGAGCGTGGCGCGCTTCGTCTCATCGAGCGTTGCGAGGTAGGCATCGATCTCGGCGGCGGCCATGCAGCGCTCCTCGTTAGACCTCGTCGCGGAGGGCTTTGAGACGGCGGACGTTCTCGGCGTCGGGGCCGGACTTGCCGTCGATGCCGGGGACCTCGAGCAGCAACGGGAGGTGCTCGATGTGCGCGTTCGCGAGGATGACCTTGAAGCCTTCGCTGCCGATGTAACCGTCGCCGATGTTCTGGTGGCGATCTCGAGTGCTGCCGAACTCCATCAGCGAGTCGTTGGCGTGCAGCACGGCGAGCCGCTCGATACCAAGCTCGTTGTCGAGCTCCTCGAGAGTGACGCGCAGGCCGTCTTCCTCGGAGATGCGGTAGCCGGCGGCGAAGGCGTGGCAGGTGTCCATGCAGACGGCGAGGCGCGGTGATTGCACGGCCTTGCTGATCTGGCCGAGCTCGTTCCAGGTCTTGCCGATGGTGCCGCCCTGGCCAGCGGCGTTCTCCAGCGCGAGGCGGCAGTCGCCCGGGGCGTTCTCGAAGATGCGGTCGATGGCGGCGGCGACTCGGGAGACGACGGCCTCGATGCCTTTGCCTTTGTGGGAGCCGGTGTGGAGCACGACGCCGTCGGCGCCGGCGTTGTGCGCGACGGTGAGGGCGTTCGTGACGCACTCGATGGACTTCTCCCACATCTCATCGTCGTCGTGGGCGAGGTTCGGGAGGTAGGAGCAGTGCAGCCAGACGGCCTTGAGGCCCGCGGCCTCGCGGTCCTGCTTGAAGCGGGCGTAGGCGGCGGGGGTGTGGTTGGTCGGGCGCCAGGTCTGCGGGGCACTGCCGAAGATCTGGATGGCCTCGGCGCCGAGTTCCTGGCCGCGCTCGACGGCGGTCCAGAGGCCACCGGAGGCTGATACGTGCGCGCCGATGATTGGGGTCATGCTCGTCCCTTTCGGGTGGAACTCGAATGTTTCGTGAGGAAGTTGATTGAATGCTCGATCAGGCGGCGAAGCCACATGCCGAGGACGACTGAGCGCAGCGCCGTATCTAGATCGCGGTTGTTGATTGAATGCACGTCGTGCGAGTCGAACTCGAGGGTGGCGGTGAAGGTCTCGAGGTTGACGTGGGCGGAGCGGACGCCGGGGAGGCGTTCGAGGGCGATACGGGTGCGGGAGGCGCAGACGCCGCAGACGAGGCCGTCGATGCGTACT
>JBAXNX010000207.1:0-2952 GCA_037133575.1 Chloroflexota bacterium | reverse complement strand
ACAGCCCGCAACACGGAAGACAAGGGCGACTACACAGCCGCCAATATCCAGGTCCTCGAGGGTCTGGAGGCCGTGCGGCGGCGCCCCGGCATGTACATCGGCTCCACCGATCAGCGTGGTCTCCACCACCTGATCTTCGAGATCGTCGACAACGCGATCGACGAGGCCATGGCCGGCTTCTGCGACCACATCGAGGTCATCATCGAGCCCGACGGCCACGTCTCTGTGCACGACAACGGTCGAGGCATTCCCGTCGACAAGGTCGAGAAGACCGGCCGCTCCGGCGTCGAGACCATCTTCACTGTGCTTCACGCCGGCGGGAAGTTCGGCGGTGGCGGGTACAAGGTCTCCGGCGGCCTCCACGGCGTCGGTGCCTCCGTCGTGAACGCCCTCTCCACCGAGCTCGTCGCCGAGATCGCGCGCGATGGTGCCCTCTACCGCCAGACCTACGTGCGCGGCGCCGCGCAGGGCGATATCGAGAAGGTCCGCGGCGCCAAGCCCGAGCACACCGGCACCAGAGTCCGCTGGATGCCAGACCACGAGATCTTCGAGACGCTCGACTACGAGTTCGACACCGTCGCCGCCCGCTTCCGCGAGCAGGCCTACCTCACCAAGGGTGTCTGGATTCAGTTCATCGACCTCCGTGGCGACGGCAACGAGCGCAACTTCTACTTCGACTCGGGCATCGAGGCATTCGTCCGCCACATCAACCGTGGCCGTGCCCCGCTGCACCCCGACCCCATCTCGATCGCCGTGGAGCGCGACGGCATCTCCGTCGAGGTCGCCCTGCAGTACAACGCCTCCTACACGGAGTCAGTGCACTCGTTCGCGAACTGCATCAACACCATCGACGGCGGCAGCCACATGACTGGCTTCCGCTCCGCGCTCACGCGCGCGCTCAACGAGTACGCGCGACGCGCCAAGATCCTCAAGGACGAGGACCCAAACCTCACTGGTGACGATGTCCGCGAGGGCCTCTCCGCCGTGATCAGCGTGAAGCTTGGCGAGCCGCAGTTCGAGGGCCAGACCAAGACCCGCCTCGGCAACCCCGAAGTGAAGGGCATCGTCGACTCCGCCGTCGCGCAGGCGCTCGGCCAGTACCTCGACGAGAACCCCAGCGTCGGCCGTCGCATCATCGAGAAGGCACTGACCGCATCACGTGCGCGCGAGGCCGCCCGCAAGGCCCGCGACCTCGTCCAGCGCAAGGGCGTCCTCGAAGGCTCCATGCTCCCCGGCAAGCTCGCCGACTGCTCCGAGTCCGACCCGGCGCTCAGCGAGATCTACCTCGTCGAGGGCGAGTCCGCCGGTGGCTCGGCCAAGAGCGCGCGTGACCGTCGCAACCAGGCGATCCTCCCGCTCCGAGGCAAGATCCTCAACGTCGAGAAGGCGCGCCTCGACAAGATGCTGGCGCACGAGGAGATCCGCATCCTCATCACCGCCCTTGGCACGTCGTTTGGTGAGGACTTCAACCTCGCCAAGCTGCGCTACCACAAGGTCATCATCATGACGGACGCCGACGTCGATGGCGCCCACATCCGCACCCTGCTGCTGACCTTCTTCTATCGCTTCATGCCCCAGCTGATCGAGGCGGGCTACCTGTACATCGCACAGCCGCCGCTCTACAGCATGACCTCTGGTCGCAACGTCACGTGGCTCTTCTCCGACATCGAGCGCGACGCGTACATGGCGACCAACGAGAAGAAGAACCAGACCATGCAGCGCTACAAGGGTCTGGGCGAGATGAACCCGGACCAGCTCTGGACCACCACGATGGACCCGACCAACCGCGTGCTGCTGCAGGTCCACGTCAACGACTCCGAGGCCGCTGACGACCTCTTCACCAAGCTCATGGGTGACGACGTCCCGCCGCGCAAGGCATTCATCATGACCCACGCCCTCGCCGCCACCCTCGACGTCTAACGACGAACTCATCCGAGGCAAGCGCGTAAGACACGAGTACCGGTGACGCAACAGCAGCAGACACGTCTCCTCGTCGAGTTCAACAACGAACAGAACGAGGAGGCGTGCCCGGTGCAGTTCGAGGGCGACCCCACGGTCGTCCTCTTCTTCATCTCCTGGGCCTACACGCTCCGCCTCGGCGGCATGCACGAGCTCGCCCAGGCCGCGATGCAGATGCAGCGCAAGCACAAGGTCGACCTGCGCCCACTGCTCACCTACGCCGACCTCGAGGTGGAAGACGAGGACGACCAGTTCGCTCTCGACCACGCCTGGCAGGACCCGGCCCCCCTCGCAGCGAGTGCCCGCGCCGTCACCACCGCCATCGACTCCGACGACGAGGTGCTGCGAGACCTGCTCTCCGGCTACGACACCCTCGCCCCGCGCCTCCGCGAACTAGCGTCGATGTGCGACTGGGCCGAGGCGAACGCCCACCAGGTCCGCCTCACCTTCACCCTCTCGCAGGACGGCGACCCCAACGCCTGGTGATCGAGTGATGCGCTAGTCCGAGGTAGACGTCTGATCTAACGCAGCAGTGATGAACTGCCGAATCTGCGACGCGTGCTCAGTCGTGTGCCCCACGAGCGCAGTGATCACCCACGCATGAGGCTGCCCGCCATAGCGATGCGCCGCCGGCAATGGTGTCGAGGCCTGCACATCGCTCATCCCTGCGAGCGTGTCCTGCACCCGCTCGCGGCAATACTCGATGTACGCGAGTACCTCGAGGCGTGACCACGCCGCGGGCAAGCTCGTGAGATCACGCCAGTGAGGATGCCCGACGAACGGAGCCGGAGGAGCCCACCGTTCGAGCTCGCTACTCAAGTCGTAGTCGACACACTCGAGCGCATGCCACGCCACACCCCACGGCATCGCGTGCCGCTGCACGAGCGCACTCCGCTGCAACGGAGCGTCGATCGCCCGCCCGTCAGCACCGAGCACCTCGCGATCCGCTGCCGGATCCGGCACCCGCCACAGCGGCGTCACCCACAGCTCATC
>JBAXNX010000206.1:0-2967 GCA_037133575.1 Chloroflexota bacterium | reverse complement strand
GAGTGCGCTGGTGCGCTGGTACGCAGCGCGCGCGCAGGACGCGCTCGATGCGAGCGTCGCACGGTGGGCAGCGATGACGGGGCGGGCACCCAAACAGGTGATCGTGCGGAACCAGCGGCAGCGCTGGGGGTCGTGCTCGCCGGACGGGACGCTGCGCTTCAACTGGCGGCTGATCATGCTGGAGCCCGCGCTGCTCGACTATGTGGTGGTGCACGAACTCTGCCACCTCGAGGTGCCGAACCACGGGCCGCTGTTCTGGCAGGCGGTCGCCGCGCTGGTGCCGGACCACGCTCGTCGCCGCGCCCGCATGCGCGAGGCGGCCGCACGGCTCCCCGCGATCTAGGCAGCGCGGCGGCCTCGACTCGGCCGCGACTCAGCCCGCCTGCCGTACACCGAAGTAGAAGCCCGTCACCGTCCCCGCCTCGACGGCGAGCGCGCCCAGCAGCGCCAGTCCGGTCTCGGGCGACCCGCCCCGCAGCAGCAGCAGCGCTCCGCCGAGGTGCCCGACAAGGAACGCCGCGACGATCCCCCCGGCGAGAACCGCGCGGACGGTCCCTACCGGCAGCCCCAGCGGTCCCGGGAGACTTCCCGGACCAGCCTCATCCGCCGCGGGACCACTGCTCGCTCCGCTCGACACCATTCCTCGACCTCCCCCGCTGCCACCATGTGGCCGAAGGTCGACCGTACGCCGAGGCACCACGGCGCTCACAGATCGGAATGGCAATCCGCGCCGAGGCGCGCGAGGCGTATCATCCGCGCCCAAGACGAGGGGGGCCGACCATGACCACACGGACCGACATCATCGAGGCGATTCGCGCGATCGACGCGCGGCTCGCGGCGCTCCGCGATCGCATCATCGAGGACGGCGAACGTCCGCTCGTGGAAGGCACGTGGCGGGTGCGCGATGCGCTCTCCCACCTCGCGGCACGCGGAAACGGCGTCGACCGGGTGGTCCAGCGCCTCCGCGCGGCGCAGGCCGGGACGCCGGTCACGCCCGTCACGACGATCGACGACATCAATGCCGGCCAGGTCGAGGAACGACGCGGTGCCAGCGTCACCGAGCTCCTCGACGAAATCCGCGCGGCACATGCCGCCGCGATCGCCGCGCTGGACCACACCGACGATGCGACGCTTGCCACGCCGCTGGCGCAGGGCTTCCGCCCCGGCGAGGCGCCCGTCGCCGACATGATCCTGCGTGGTGGCCCCGGGCACGACGGCAACCACATCGAACAGATCGAGGCGGCGCTCGCCTAGCGCGTGCCTGCGGCAACGCCGACGATGAACCCGCGCCCGAGCAGGGCGCGAGGAGTCCACGTGGGCGAGGCCGCTGCACTGCTTTCCGCGTTCTGCTGGGCCGCCACCAGTGTCGGCCTCGCACGCCTCGGCACGAAGTACAACGGCGCGATGCTGAGCGGGCTGCGCTTCCTGATCGCCTCGCCCGTGGTGATCGCGCTGCTGTTCATCAGCGGTGACGCCAGTGTCCTCTGGTACGCACCGATCGCAGCGATCCTCGCGGTCGTCGCCAGCGCCTGCATGAACTACGCGATTGCCGACACGATGTACGTGCGTGCGCTGCCGCGCATCGGTCTCCAGCGCATGTCCCCGCCGGTGACCGGCATCTGGGTCGCGCTGAGCACCCTCGGCGGCGTCCTCATCCTCGGCGAGCACGCGAGCGTCAACCTGCTGGTCGGCGGGATCCTCGTGGTCGCGGGGACGTACTTCATCGTTGCCGGGCGCATCGAGGGCCTCCCCGACACGACGGGGCCGGACCGGCCGGGCCCTGTCGCGACGCTGCTGACGATGCTGGCCGTCGCCGGCGGCTGGGCCGTCTCGACGCTGCTGATCGCGGGCGGTCGAGGCACCCTCGACCCGATCGCCGTGACCGCGCTACGCGTACCGGTGGGCGGGCTGCTGATCGCGCTCGTGCTCACCGCCACCACGCGAGGCGATGTGTTTCGCCGCCTGCCGGAGCCGCGCGACCTGCCGCTGATCATCGGGATCGGCGTCCTCGGCACGGCGCTGGGCGGGCTCGCCTACATCTACGCCGTCGCGGAGGCGGGTGCGGCGCGCGCGGTGATCCTGAACGCGACGTCGCCGCTGATGGTCGTGCCGTTGTCGATGCTGTTCCTGGGGGAGCGCCCGACCGCCCGCGTGGGGCTGGGCACCCTGTGCTGCCTCGCCGGGACGTTGATCGTCGTGGCGGCGCGCTAGACCGCGTGCGAGCCTCCCCTAACCTTCACGTACCCGTCACACCAGGGCGAATATCTGTTATGGTGACGACAGGCGGCCGGGCGGGGATACCCCGACGCCAGAGTCCAATCTAACCATGGGGGGGATATGGCGACGAAGACGCGCGTGATGGTCTGCGAGAAGCACCACTGGATGCTCCCCGCGCCGGGTGGTCCGACCAGCGTGGGCACCTGCAAGCACTGCGGGGCCGAGAAAGAGTTCTCCAACGCCGCCGCCCGAGGCTGGGTCCCGCGTCCCGCCGCCAAGAAGAAGCCCACTCCCGCCGCCGAGTAAGCGGCCCCGGAGCCCTCGACACCGACAGCCGCCCACGGGCGGCTGCTCTGTTTCCTCGCAGCCCTCGAAACCGCACGGAAGCCTGCCGCTGGCGCAGCACGAGGTTCGCTGAGACGATAGACGCACGGTATTCGAGCATTCGTGCTGTCGTGCCACTGGCGCGCACCGGTACGCACCCGGTCGTCGCCGCATCCAGCCGCACCAATTCAGCCAGCCTCCCGCCTCTTCCAGGCCTCAGTCAGGATCGTGCCCGCATGACCGCCATCAGGAATGACCTCCGCAACGTCGCGATCATCGCGCACGTCGACCACGGCAAGACGACCCTCGTCGACGCGATGCTGCGCCAGTCGGGCACGTTCACCGCGCACGAGACGCTGACCGACCGCGTGATGGACAACACCGACCTCGAGCGCGAGAAGGGCATCACGATCCTCGCGAAGAACG
>JBAXNX010000205.1:0-2988 GCA_037133575.1 Chloroflexota bacterium | reverse complement strand
GGGTTTGACCCGGTCGGCGGCTCGTGCCACGCTCCCGCCGATTTGGGAAGGACTCTCCATGCGCCGCTTTGTGCTGCTCCCACTCCTCGCGCTGTTGGCAGCGGGACTGCTCGCGTGCAGCTCCGCTCGCGATGGCGACCCGGTCGAGCTGAAGGTCGTCGTGCACTCCTCGTTCGATGCGAACAAGGAGCTGATCGCGGCGTTCGAACGCGAGTACCACGCGAAGGTGACGTTTCTGAAAGGCGGCGACGCGAACGCGGTGGTGAACCGCGCGCTGCTGAACGCCGGGCATCCCGAGGGCGACGTGCTGTACGGCATCGACAACCTCACGTACCCGCGGGTCGTGGGGAAGGGCGTGTTTGCGGAGTTCAGCGCGACTCGACGCACACAGATCCCGGCCGACGTGCGCGAGCAGTTTGGCGACACGCGCGACGTGACACCGATTGACTACGGCTACGTGGCGCTCAACTTCGACAAGAAGGCGGGCACACCACCGACGAAGTTCGAGGAGCTGACCGGGCCGGCGTGGCGCGGCAAGCTCGTGGCTGAAGACCCTGCGACGTCCTCGACGGGCTTGCAGTTCCTCGCGACGACCGTGGCGTACTTTGGGGAAAGTGGCCGCTATACGTGGCGGAACTACTGGGCCGACCTGAAGGCCAACGGCGTGCTGGTCACTGATGGGTGGGATGCCGCCTACAACAAGGAGTTCTCGCGCAACAAGGGTTCGCGCCCACTCGTCGTCTCGTACACCTCGAGCCCCGCGGCGGAGGTGTTCTACGCTGAGGGCAAGGTGACAGAGCCGCCGACGGCGAACGTGCTGCCCGAGGGCGCGAAGCTGTTCCGGCAGGTCGAGGCAGCGGGCGTGCTCGCCGGTGCGAAGCAGCCCGAGCTCGGTCGCAAGTTCATCGACTTCATGCTGCGCGACAAGTTCCAGGAGCAGATCCCGGAAACGATGTTCGTGTACCCGGTGGTGTCCGGCATCGTGCTGCCCGAGTGGTGGAAGTGGGCCGCGGTCTCTGCGCAGCCGGCGACGCTGCAGGTGGACGCCGCGACGGTCGACCGTTGGGTGCGCGAGTGGACCGAGACGATGCGCCGGTAATGCGGCGGTAGGCGATGGCGCTATTGAGCACACCTCGTGCTTCTCGCTCCGCGGGTGCGGAGCGAGGCACCGCGTGGCGTTGGGTGCTGCTCCCGTTGCTGCTGCTCGGGCCGTTCCTGTTGTGGCCGGTGGGCATGATCCTGTGGCGCGGCGTCGCGCCCGAGGGCACGTTCTCGCTCGATGTGGTCGAGTCGGTGGCGGGTGACCGGTACTACTGGGAGCGGCTGGGCTTCACGGCGGGGCAGGCCGCGCTCTCGACGGTGCTCGCGGTCGCACTCGGACTGCCCGCGGCGTGGGTGTTCGCTCAGGTTCGGTTCCCGCTGCGGGGCGTGCTGCGTGCGATCGTGACGGTGCCGTTCGTGCTGCCGACGATCGTGGTGGCGCTCGCGTTCGAGCGGCTGCTCGGGCCGGTGGGGTGGGCGGCGCGCGCGCTCGATGGCGTCGGGATGGCGATGCCGCAGGTCGAGGGGACGCTGTTCGCGATTCTCGTGGCGCACGTGTTCTACAACGTCGCGGTGGTGATTCGAGTCGTCGGTGGCGTGTGGGCGAACCTTGACCCACGCACGATCGAGGCCGCGCAGATGCTCGGTGCGGGGCGAGTGCGGCGCTTCACCTCGGTGACGTTGCCGCTGATCGCGCCGGCCGTGCTGTCGGCGAGCGCGCTGGTGTTCGTGTTCTGCTTCTCGTCGTTCGGCACGGTGCTGCTGCTCGGTGGCGGCAATCCTGACCTCGACACACTCGAGGTGGTGATCTATCGGCTTGCGACACGGCTCGTGGACCTGCCGGCGGCGTCGGTGATCGCGATGCTGCAGATTGGGACGACGCTGCTCGTGCTACTGGTGTACGCGCGGCTGCAGCACCGCATCGCGCGACCGGTCTCGCAACAGCCGCATCGGCCTCGACGGCTGCGTGACCTGGCGTGGAGTCAGCGCGTGTTTGTAGCACTCGTGCTGCTCGTGATCGTCGGGTTCGTGGTGACGCCGATGGCGGCGCTAGTCGAGGGAGCGCTCACGGTTGGCAACGACGGAGCGGTACGCCTCGATAACTTCGCGCGGCTGTTCGCGGACACCGGGAACATCTCGTTCATTCCGCCTGTGCGGGCGCTGCAATGGAGCCTGACGTTTGCGGGTGGGGCGATGCTGATCGCGGCGGTGGTCGGACTCGCGGCGGGGATGGCGGTCGCGCGCGGACGTGGGTTGCTGGCGACGCTGACTGACGGCTTCCTGATGCTGCCGCTGGCCGTGCCGGCGGTCACGCTCGGGTTCGGCTACCTCGTGACATTCAATCGTGAGCCGTTCGACCTGCGCGGGTCGCCGTGGCTGCTGCTCGCGGCGCATGCGCTGCTGGGGTACCCGTTCGTGATGCGCTCGGTGCTGGGGCCGGCGCGCGCGCTCGACCCGATGCTGGTGCAGGCGGCGCGCGTGCTCGGCGCTTCGAGGCCACGCGCGTGGCTGCGCATCACGCTGCCGATGATCTCGCGTGGGGTGTTCGTGGGGGCGGCGTTCGCATTCGCCATCTCGATCGGCGAGTTCGGAGCGACGCTGCTATTGCAGCGGGCCGAGTTCGCGACGGTGCCGGTGGCGATCTACGAGGCGCTGGGGAAGCCGGGCGATGCCAACCTCGGCGCGGCGCTGGCAATGGCGACGGTACTGATGGCGGTAGCGGCAGCGGCGTTCTTGCTGATCGAGCGGGTACGATACCGCGAGGTCGGCGAGTTCTAGCCCGCTGTTCCTAGACGACTGAACTGCGGTTTGCTGCGAGGCGAGCTTCTTGGCGACTCTGACCATCGATGGCCTACAACGTGCGTACCCGCGTGACGGGTTTGCGCTGCGTGGCGTGTCGTTTGATGTGCCGGATGGGCACCTTGCGGCGCTGATCGGGCCGTCGGG
>JBAXNX010000204.1:0-2997 GCA_037133575.1 Chloroflexota bacterium | reverse complement strand
GCAGCGACGATGAGCGCGACGCGCCAGCGGAGCGTGATGTTCACCGCGGATCCAGCGTGAGGCCCGCCGCTCCATCCGCACCGGGAGGCGCCGCGCGGAACGCTGCAGGATTGGGGCCATCGCCCCACCACTCGATCTCCGGGATCAGCCACACGCCCGAGTGATCCGAGACGCGCTGCTGCACCTCCGCCATCAATGTGACGACATCGCGGGTGGTGGCCGCGCCGTTGTGCACGATGAAGTTCGCGTGCTTCTCGGAGATGCGCGCACCACCGACGCTCATGCCTTTGCAGCCGGCGGCTTCGATCAGGCGGCCGGAGTAGTCGCCCGACGGGTTGCGGAAGATCGAGCCGGCATTCGGCTCGGCGGTCGGCTGGGAGGCCTGCCGCGCTTCGAGCAGGCGCCGCATCTCAGCCTCGATGTCGTCGGTGGGGCGGGGCGCGAGATTCAGGGTCGCGCCAACGACCATCACGCCGGAGCTGCGCAGGCTCGAACGGCGGTAGTCAAAGCGCAGTTCCTCGCGCGGGATGGTGATGAAGCCGCGGCCGCCGAACACCTCGACGGACTCGATGAGGTTGCCGATGCAGCGGCCATCACCGATGCCGGCGTTGCTCTGCAGCGCGCCACCGACGGTGCCGGGGATGCCAATCGCAAACTCGAGGCCGCTCAGGCCGGCGTTCGCCGCAGCGTGCGCGAGCGCGGGGAGCATCACGGCGGCGCCAACACGCACGGTGTCGCCCTCGAACGTCATGCCACCGCAGGCGGAGCGCAGCGAGATCACCACAGCATCGATGCCCTCGTCCGAGACGAGCAGGTTCGAGCCCCCGCCGATCACACGCAGCGGCAGGTGAAAGCCTGCGGCCCAGATCAGCAACTGCTCCAGCTGCACGAGGTCTTTCGGCGTGGCGAAGTAGTGAGCCGGGCCGCCGAGACGCATGTAGGTATGCCGCGCGAGCGGCGCGTTCTCGATGATCTCGATGCCTGGCGGCAGTGGGATCGGCATCAGTCGATGGTAGGGCCGACGATCGTGAGGCGCATCGCGCTACGCGCGGAGCGCGACAAGCACATCGTTCAGATGGTTCTGCTCATGACCGATGCCGATGCGCGCGATCATCTCGGCGGCGGAGGACTCGCCACCGTTCGCCGAGGGGAGCATGCGCACGAGCGTTGCGTCGTCGGGGATCGAGTCGAGCGTGGCACGGTGGCCGGCCTGAATCTCGTCGAGGATCTCGGTGATGCTGAGGTCGTGACGCTCGTTGACCTGCTCGGCGTTGATGTCGTCGATGGGCAGGCGCGGAGCGGCCGGGGTGCCCGAGTCCATATCGGCGAGGCGGCGCAGCACAGTCGGCACCGGGTTTGCGCGGGCAGCGAGGTGACTCAGCGCGTCACGCACACGCCACGTGCCGGTCGGCAACGACTGCTCCGCACCAGCTTCGATGCGCGGGCGGATCTGGGCGAACCGCTGCTCAGCCATCTCGATCGCTTCGATCAGCTCATCGCGGGTCATGGGGTGCTCCTCGAACCATTGGCGCGCGGGCGAGTCTAGCACCGCGCGAGGACGAGGTTAGCGGAGGCACTGTCCGACGAGCGTGGTGGCGGCGGGGATGCCGAACGGGAAGGCCTCGGTCCACGCGGCGTTCGCCTGCGCCACGGTCGCGCCAGGGACGAAGGTGACGAAGCTGCCATCGGGGCGGGAGGCCCAGACACGCAGGCCGGCCCGACTGCAGCCGGTGGCGGTGAGCAGGTCCTCGTCACTGCCGCCGCCAAAGACGAAGGCACCAGCGGCCTGCCCCGGACGATCGCCTGAGGTGATCGTCCCGAAGCCCTTCGTGGAGCGCGCGGGCTGACTCGAGAACACCGACAGGCGGTAGGCACCATGCTGTGGCGCCGAGAGCAGCGAGTAGTCGGTGACCACGATGAAGTAGCGGCGGTCGGCGGAGGCGGTGAAGAGCAGCACGGCGTCGTTGCCGAGCAAACCTCGCTCGATCGAGGTCGAGGTGCTGTCGAGCGTGGCAGTACTCGAACCATCCGCGCGGGCGGCGAGCAGCACCGGGTTCGCGAGCGTGCTCTCGGCGGTGACGGCGACGGTCTGCCCCTCGCGCAGGTCGAGCGTGTAGACGTCGACATCGCCATAGAAGTCGAAGCTGCCCATCACCGAGGCATCACGCGTCAGCGCACGGCCGTCATCAGGATCGGCGATGCGCGCGATCGGGTAGTCGGACGACACAGTGAAGCTCGACGCCTTCGGCGAGGTCACGGTCAGAGCAAACGGCGCATTCGCCAGCGAGCCGAACGTGACGGTCGCGCGTTGGTCGGTGCTCGTGGAGCGCGCAACTCGATCGCCGGTGGGGTCGTACACAGTCAGCACTGCGTCGGGGCTGTCGGCGGTCACAGTCACGTCGACATCGGTGAGCGTGCGCACGAGGTATGCGCGCTGTTCGTAGCGGGTCGCGAGTTGGACTCGATCGCTCGCCATCGGAGTACCGGCGATGCTCGTGTACTGGCGGCGGCCGAGCTCACCGGGGGCGTTGAGCTGCGCGCGCATGCGCTCGATCGCCTGTGCACCGGAGAGCGCGAGCGTGAAGTTCGTCGAGGGGAAGCGCAGCTGGATGATGCCGATCACCTCGCCGCTGGCGGTGAGCAGCGCACCACCGCTCGCGCCGGGGGCAGTGGCGGCGTCGGTCTGCACGTACTGCAGGCGCAGCGGGCCGCCCTGGCGGATGCGCGAGAGCAGACCTCGAGACACGGTCGGCAGCGGGTTCGCGTCGCGCTCGGCGGGATAACCGATCGCGAAGATGTCGCTCCCGTTGTCGACACGCGCGGGGTCGGCGAAGCGCAGCGGCGTGATGCCGGGCACGTCGCCGACTCGGATCACCGCGAGGTCGGCGAGGCTGTCCTCAGCCACGACGGGCGCATCGCGGAAGATGCGGCCATCGGGGAAGCGCACGCGCACGGTGTCGTACGGCCAGACGACGTGCGCGTCGGTGAGCACGTAGC
>JBAXNX010000203.1:0-2997 GCA_037133575.1 Chloroflexota bacterium | reverse complement strand
GCCGAGCGCGCGTACGCCGTCGCGGCGGGCTGATCTCGAACGCTCGAGGCCCTCTCTCACGAGTCATATCGCGCACTTCCTTAACCACGGGCCGTTTGCCAGTCGGCTAGACTAGGCGCTCGCCTCGGCGCCTGCCGGGCACGCGAGCATTCGAGGACGCCCGATGGCCCAGCAGATCGAGCGCGAACCAGGCTCGGGCGCCGCGCGTGAACACCAGCTGATCGCCGATGTGAAAGCGCAGATCGCGCGCGTGATCGTTGGCCAGGACGACCTGATCGACCGCCTGCTGATCGCGCTCATCACCTACAACCACGCGCTGATCGAGGGTGTACCGGGCCTCGCGAAGACGCTCACCGTCTCGACGCTCGCGCACACGCTGCGCAGCAGCTTCGCACGTATCCAGTTCACACCGGACCTGCTACCTGCTGACATCACCGGCACGTTGGTCTTCAACCCGCGCAACGGCGACTTCGATACCCGGCTCGGTCCGCTGTTCGCGAACATCGTGCTGGCCGACGAGATCAACCGCGCGCCTGCCAAGGTGCAGTCGGCACTACTCGAAGCGATGCAGGAACGCCAGGTCACCGTCGGCGGCGAGACGCACCCACTGCCAACGCCGTTCCTCGTGCTCGCCACGCAGAACCCGATCGAGCAGGAGGGTACATACCCGCTGCCCGAGGCCCAGCTCGACCGCTTCATGTTGAAGGTGCTCGTGCGCTACCCACAGCGCGAGCAGGAGCGCGAGATCCTGACGCGCGCGCTCGATGGTGGCGAGGTGAGCATCGAGCCGGTGACGGACGCTGCCGGCATCGCGAGCGTGCACGCCGCCGTGACGGCCGTCGAGGTCAATGACCGCATGCGTGAGTACGTGATCCGCCTCGTCGAGGCGACACGTGAGCCAGCGCAGTACCGCATGGGCGACCTCGGTGCACTGCTCGAGTACGGCGCGTCACCGCGCGCGGGCATCTTCCTCGCGCGTGCCGCGCAGGCATACGCGTTCATCCACGGCCGCGACTACGTGCTGCCCGAAGACGTGAAAGCGATCGCCCCCGATGTGCTGCGTCACCGCCTCGTGACGACCTACGAAGCAGAGGCCCGCTCCGTCACCGCCGAGGACATCGTGACTCGCCTGCTTGAAGGCGTTGGGATTCCCTAGCCGTGGCCATCGGCCGCCCTGAGCAACCCGGCGAGATCACTGAGGCAGACCTGCTGTCGCAGGTGCGTCGCCTCGAGATCCAGGCGCGCCGCCTCGCCAGCACCACGATCGCTGGCGACTATCGCAGCGTGTTCCGCGGCTCCGGCATCGAGTTCGCGGAGGCGCGTGAGTACACCCCCGGCGACGACGTACGACTGATCGACTGGAACGTCACCGCGCGCATGGGCACGCCGTGGGTGAAGCAGTACGTCGAGGAGCGCGAGGCGCCGGTGATCTGCGCCGTCGACGTCTCGGCCTCGCAACGCGTTACGCGCCATCCGCAGGGGCGCACCGCCGTTGCCGCCGAGCTCACCGCGCTGCTCGCGTTCGCCGCGGCCTATCAGCACGACCGTGCAGGTCTCCTCACGTTCACCAACCGCATCGAGCAGTTCGTGCCGCCCGCTCGCGGCACCAAGCACGTCCTCCGTATCGTGCGCGAGGTGCTACGTGGCCAGCACAGCGGCCAGGGCACGTCACTCGCGAGCGCATGTGATTACCTCGCACGTGTGCTGCGTCGCCGCTCGATCGTGTTCCTCATCTCGGACTTCATCGACCGTGACTATGAACAGGCGCTGCGCACGCTGGCGCGGCGCAATGACGTGATCGCGCTCACGCTCGTCGATCCGCTCGACCTCGCGATCCCCGATCTCGGGCTCGTGGAGTTCGAGGACGCGGAGACCGGCACGCGCGCGGTCGTCGACACGAGCGACGCCACGTTTCGCGAGCGCTACGCCGCCGCCGCCGAGGAGCGCGCCCGAACTCGTCGTGCAGTGCTCGCCTGCGCCAATGTCGATGAGGTCCAGATCCGACTCGACGAGGACGCTCTTCTGCCGGTGCTCGCGTACTTCCGGCAGCGAGCGGCACGTCGATGACATGGCGTGCGCTCATGCTGCTCGTGCTGACGTCGATGCTCACGCTCACGAGTGGCCGTCCCGCCCTCGCTCAGCAGAACCCGATCGACGTCACAGCGCGCACGAGCACACAGCAAGTAGTCCTGGGCGAGCGCTTCCGCATCACCGTGATCGTGGTGCACGCCCCGGATCTGCTCGTGAGTGTCGAGCCGCCAGCGCGCTCCGCAGCGTTACAGCTGGTCGAGACGCTGCCCGCTGTGCACGCGAAGAACGGCCCTGCGGTCACCTCGACGTTCGAGTACGTACTCGCGGCCTTCACGCTTGGTGAGCTCGCACCGCCGGTGCAGCGCGTGTCGTGGTTGAACGCCAACGGCGACACCGGCTCGACGCAGGTCGCGGCACCCCCACTCACCATTCGCTCCGAGAGCACCGAGCCTGACGCAACGTTGCGCCCCCTGAAGCCACAGCTCGACGTGGCCGGCGCTCCAACCTGGTGGCAACGAGCAGCACCGTACGCCGGGGCCATCCTGGTCGCGGTGCTGGTGCTCTCATTCGCGGTGCGCTGGTGGCTGCGCCGTCCGAGAGCAGTCCCAGTAGCGGTGCTCGGACGCAGCGCCGCCGAGGCAGACGCTCGGATCCAGCTCGAAGCCCTCGACGCGACGATGCCCCTGGAGCGAGGCGACTACGACGGCTACTACGGCACGATCGCCGAGGTGGTGCGCGCGTTTCTCCAGGAGGAGTTCGGCTTCGGCGCGCGCGCGCTCACAACCACCGAGCTGCAGCAGCGCATGGTCGCGCTCGGCGTCGAGCGCTGGCAGGCACGACTAGTGAGCGGCCTCCTCGATCGCTGCGATAGCGCGGTCTATGCGCACCGCCGCCCAGACCCGGCATCGGCCGACCACGACCTGACCATCGCGTTCGAGATCATCGAGCTCTCCAGCCTGCGTACCG
>JBAXNX010000202.1:0-3058 GCA_037133575.1 Chloroflexota bacterium | reverse complement strand
AGCGGCGGCTACGGCGGGGGCGGTGGCTCGCGCGGTGGTGGCGGCGGTCGCTACTAACTAGAACTTCCGACTGACGACCGAGCGACATCGTCGCCGGTCATCAGTCCGGACCTGTCGTGTCTAGGGCGAGGCGAGACGATCGCCCCAGACACAGACAACAACATTCGAGCCCGTCGCGAAAGCGGCGGGCTCGTTTGCTATCAGCTTTGGGAAGCACGTCGAGACGTTGGCAACGAGCGCGCTGTTCGACTTCCCCCGCCGCGTGGCAGACGAGCCCGAACCTCAACGCTGAAGCGTTAGGCGAGCGAGCTGAAGCTCACCGCCGCTGCTTCGAGTTCCTCGCGGTCATGCTGATTGAACAGCGTGCGCTTGCTGCCGACGCACTTGTTCCGCCCGTCGGTCGAGAGCACGTATTGCCCGTCGCCGTGCGTGATGAACTGACGCTGCTCAAGAAGCTCGAGCGCTGCGGCCAGCGCGGCTGGATCAACGCCAGCACCCATCGGCGCGAACATCGAGAACCGTCCGGCGAGCTCTTCGATCAGCGCCGCCAGCCGCGTGTGGTCATCGGAGAAGTGATCCGCCTCGATCGTGGCGAGCGTTCCAGCCAGCACTTCATGCAGCGCAAACCGCATCGATTTGTGGTCCGGGATCGCTGGTGTGGTCATGGCAGGCCCCTCGTTCGTTAGGAGGCGCCTGCGTTGTGCATCGCTTCGTGGTGACAGAGTGTCATGAATCACAAGCCGGATGTGATATCAGTGCACTCGCGTCAGCGTGCAGGGCGGTGGAGGCGGGACAGAACGCGCCGAAGTGCGGCGACTTCACCGGGCCACGAGTCTTCCGCGTCGCCTGATTCGACCCCGCGGATCGTTGCCTCGGCGCAGGACTGGCAATAGTCACGCGACTCAACCACGAGCACGGACGGCCGGTCACAGAGCCAGCAGGTTGGTCCCGCTGCCGCATCCGTCGAGCCGTGCTCGTTCATGCGAACGTTAGCTGGGGTTCGTCGGAAGCACGGTGCCGTCAGCAGCAACCCAGCGTCGACCGCTCTTCCGGTACAGCTGGCCATCGACGATCTTCGCGTTCCGCGCATCGATCGGAACGGTCGTGGGGTCCACCGGCATGACCTGGCGCACCGCAGCAGCGGCGTCGGTCATGCTCACATTGCCGCTCAGCCACGCGTCGACCGCCTGCTTCAGGCTGTCACGGTCCGTCTCGCTCAGCTTCTTCTGTGCCCGCTCCCAGGCGTACGCGCCTAGGTCGTTCTTCAGCTGGCGTTCGTTGTCTGCGGCCATGTCGTGTTGTCCCATTCCCAATCGCCAGCAGGAACGCTCCGCGCCGACAAGGCACGATCCACCGCCGAGCGATTGCGACCATCGCTACTGCGTCATGTGCTCCGAAAGCTCATGAAGATGGGCGGTCGAGGCGGTGCGTCAGCCCCTAGGATACCCGGTTTCCACGTCCGACGGTGGATAAACCGACAGCGCTTACGACATAAGATTCGATGGCGTCAGTGCCGATCGGCCAACGTGACGTCCGAGGCGACTAGCCCACCAGCCATGCTCTCAGCTCGGTGGGCGAACACCGGCTGCGCCGGCTACTCCGGGTTCGAGAACGCGTCCTGCGCCTCGATTTGGGCGAGCGTGTTCTTCACCTGTCGCGCGTGCCCCTCGGGACGCACGAATGGCCACACCTCGCGAAAGCGTCCGAACGGCCCAATCAGGAACGTCGTCCGAGTCATCCCGATCGACTTCACCCCGTCTCGCTCGCGCTCGCCCCAGACGCCGTACGCCTCGGACACCGCGCCATCGGAATCCACCAGCAGCGGGAAGGGGAGTTCGTGGTGCTCCGCGAACGCCTTGTGCGATGCCTCGTCGTCACGCGAGATCCCGAGCACGACCGCGCCCATCGCAGTGAGCGCCGAATGCTCGTCGCGGAACTCGCAGGCCTCGGTCGTGCATCCCGGCGTCTCGTCGCCCGGGTAGAAGTACAGCACGATGTTCTTGCCCTTGTAGTCCTCCAGCCGGCGGACGGTGCCGCTCTGGTCGGTCAGGGCAAAGGACGGCGCGTCGTCGCCTGGCTGCAGTGATGTCGGCATGGAGACCCCCTCGGCGCGATGAACGGTGAGATGCGCCGCGGTGGGATGCCTTCGGCCCGGGAACAATAACAGAGCGGTAGGCCGTATCACGAGCGGCATCTGGAGCTACCAGACACGCCGAGCTACGCCGCTGGCTATGCTCCGATGGCAGGTTCGAGGACATCGAGGAGGGTGCCGTGCCAGATCTCGCCGCTCGGGTCGCTGAGCTCTTCCCAGGCGTCCGCGCCGACCTCGAAGCGCTGGTCCGCATCCCCTCCGTCAGCGCCGAGGGCGACACGCCCGCCATGCGTGCCTGCCTCGACCACGTCGACTCGCTGTTCGCCACGCTCGGCCTGCGCACCCGCCGGCTCGAGGTCGACGGCGGCCCGCCGGCCCTGCTCGCGGAGCGCGACGCCGCGCCCGGGGCACCGACCGTGCTGCTCTACTCGCACTACGACGTCCAGCCCGCCGGGCCCGCGAGCGACTGGCCCAACGGCCAGCCCTTCGAGCCGCAAGAGCAGCGCGGCCGCCTCTATGGTCGCGGCGCCTCCGACGACAAGAGCGGCATTGCCATCCACCTCGGTGCTCTGCGCGCGCTCGCGGCGGACTGCCGTGTTGGCGTGCAGGTGCTGCTCGAGGGCGAGGAGGAGCTCGGATCCCCGCACATGGCAGCCATGCTCGAGCGCTTCGGCCACGAGCTGCATCCCGACCTCATCGTGATCGCCGACTCCGAGCACTGGCGCGTCGGCGAGCCCGCCGTCACCACCACCCAGCGCGGCCTCGCCGACGCCATCGTCGAGGTCCGCACGCTGCGCGACGGCGTGCACAGCGGTCAGTTCGGCGGCGCCGTGCCCGACGCGCTGACCGTGCTCGTGCGCCTGCTCGCGACCCTGCACGACGCCGCCGGCAACGTCGCCATCGAGGGCCTGGTCACCGCCCCTGCGCCAACCGTCGAGGTCCCCGAAGCCGAGCTGCGCGAGACCG
>JBAXNX010000201.1:0-3072 GCA_037133575.1 Chloroflexota bacterium | reverse complement strand
AGACCCCGGTGTCACCACCGGGGTCTCTGCAAACATTCCGTCGAGTCGAGCTAGACGCGGTGGCCTAGACCCGGTGACACGCTACGAAGTGCTTCGGGCTCACCTCGCGCCACACCGGGATCTCCTCGCGGCACTCGTCGATCGCGATCGGGCAGCGCGTGTGGAACACGCAGCCCGAAGGCGGACGCAACGGCGAGGGCACGTCACCCGTGAGGATGATGCGCTCGCGCGTGCGCTCGAGTTCCGGGTCGGTGATTGGCACGGCCGACAGCAGCGCCTTGGTGTACGGGTGCAGCGGGTTCTCGTACAGCTCGTTCGAGTCCGCCAGCTCCACGAAGTGACCCAGGTACATCACCGCCACGCGGTCGGAGATGTGACGCACCACCGCGAGGTCGTGCGCGATGAACAGGTACGTCAGGTTGAAGTCCTGCTGCAGGTCTTCAAGCAGGTTGATGATCTGCGCCTGGATCGACACGTCGAGTGCCGACACCGGCTCGTCACAGACGATGAAGTCCGGCTCCACCGCAAGCGCACGAGCAATGCCGATGCGCTGGCGCTGACCACCCGAGAACTCGTGTGGGTAGCGCTTGGCGAAGTACGGGTTCAGACCGACCGCGTTCAGGATGTAGTTCACACGGTCGTCGCGCTCGCCCTTGTGCAGGCCGTGAATCGCCATCGGCTCAGTGACGATGTTCTTCACGTTCATGCGCGGGTTCAGCGAGGAATACGGGTCCTGGAAGATCATCTGCATGCGGCGTCGGAAGTGGCGGAGCGAGCTGCCCTTGAGCGAGGTCAACTCGGTACCGTCGAAGTTCACCGTGCCAGCGGTCGGCCGGTAGAGCTGCAACACCGCGCGGCCCGTTGTCGACTTGCCGCAGCCGGACTCACCTACGAGCCCCAGCGTCTCGCCGCGGTGCACCGTGAACGACACGTCGTCCACAGCCTTCACGTCCGCGACCTTGCGCTGGATGATCGCGCCGCTCGTGACCGGGAAGTACATCTGGAGGTTCTTCACCTCCAGCAACGGGGCTCCGATCTGTCGACCGGTGGGAGCTTCTTGCATCGTGGTCATCGGGACCCCCTTACGCTTCTGCGGTCGCCGGAGCGACCGTCTGCGCGTCGACCATCGGGTTTCGCCAGCACGCAGCCCAGTGCTTGTCGCTCTTCAGCTCAAGCGGCGGAGCCTCGTTCTGGCACTTCTCGATTCGCCACGCGCAGCGCGGCTCGAACGAGCAACCGGGGATCGGGTTCACCAGCAGTGGTGGCTGGCCCTCGATTGCGAAGAGCCGCTTGTGCTCCGTCGCGTCCAGGCGTGGCACCGACTGCATCAGGCCCACGGTGTAGGGATGACGCGGCTCCTTGAAGATGTCGTGCGTCGAGCCCGACTCCACAATCTTGCCGGCGTACATCACGTTCACGCGGTCGGCATAGCGCGCCACCACACCCAGGTTGTGGGTGATGACGACGACTGCCGTACCGAGTTCCTTCGACAGGCGCGCCATGATCTCAAGGATCTGCGCCTGAATCGTTACGTCGAGTGCCGTTGTCGGCTCGTCCGCGAGGAGGAGCTTGGGGTTGCAGGACAGCGCCATCGCGATCATCACGCGCTGGCGCATACCGCCGGAGAACTGGTGGGGGTAGTCCTTGAGGCGAGCCCTCGCCTCCGGGATGCCGACCATCTCGAGCAGCTCGGTGGCGCGCTTGTCGGCCTCCGGCTGATCCATATGCAGGTGCAGTTTGATCGACTCAGTCAGCTGCTCGCCGATCGTGAGGACCGGGTTCAGCGAGGTCATCGGCTCCTGGAACACCATCGCGATGCGGTTGCCGCGAATGTGTCGCAGCTCCTCATCACTGAGATCGACGAGGTTCTGGCCCTCGAACATGATCTCGCCCTCGACGATCCGTCCCGGCGGACGAGGAATCAGTCGCAGGATTGACATAGCCGTGACCGACTTGCCGGAGCCCGACTCACCGACGAGACCGAGCGTCTCGCCTTCGTCGAGGTCCCACGACACTCCGTCGACGGCCCGTACGACACCCTCTTCTGTGTAGAAGTAGGTACGCAGGTTCTTGATCTCAAGCAGCTTCGCCATACAACGCCCCCCGGTGGTGGTTCCCGCCTGCTGTTTCAGGTCCTCGGCCCTAGAGCAGTCATCCGTAGATGCTGGTGGGGAAGAGGAGACTCGAACTCCTACGCCTTGCGGCACATGATCCTAAGTCATGCTCGTCTGCCAGTTCCGACACTTCCCCGGCGAAGACGATCTCCTGGTTTGCTGGTCGGTAACCTCCTCGAGGCGGCCAAGGAAACGCTGTAGTAGTGGTGAGCCCCCAGGGACTCGAACCCTGAACCGGCTGATTAAGAGTCAGCTGCTCTACCATTGAGCTAGAGGCCCACGGCCTTCAGGTTACTACTGCGCTTCCTTCGCGTGTCGAGGTCGACTCCGTGGAGCGGGAAGTTACAGGGACGCATACGACCTGTCAACGAACGTGAACACTTCTCTTCGCACTTCCGTTTACGTTGACCCGTGCAGAGGCCTCGGCTAACCTCGCTACCCGTCGGCAATGCCGGTTTGGGCGGTTAGCTCAGTTGGTTAGAGCGCAGCGTTGACATCGCTGAGGTCACTGGTTCGAATCCAGTATCGCCCACCATTTCCTGCCATTCCCCGCACTGACAAGCAACGAGGACGCCCGCGCGTCCTCGTTCTGCATGCGCGACCACTGCGCAACGTCTCGTGTGCGATTTCTGTGACGTATCTAATACGTCTCTATACGGTACCCCGGTATGCCTGCTCCTGTACTCGATGCACGCTGCTCGACGCGCTAGGATTGCTTGCATCACGCCGCTCGTTCAGCGAGCACAAACATTCGAGCGACGACGGGGACACATCCGTCCGCACGACGGCACACAGAGACCGGGGCACGACCGCAAGGTCAGGCTGTAAGCCCCGGAGCCGCAGCGGTCGCGATACCACCCCTGAGTCCGTGGGCGAACCCACGGCGCATCGGCCCCGTTAGCGGCCGGCAACGAGCCTCGCGCGCGTCACGACGCGTCCGAGGAAATCGGGGTGGAAC
>JBAXNX010000200.1:0-3103 GCA_037133575.1 Chloroflexota bacterium | reverse complement strand
CAAGGGAATCACGGCCGATTGAAATCACCCAACTTCTTTTTCAGTCAGCCTCTTAATTCCGACAGGAGCGCATCGACTATTCTTGGGATGACAGGTCCAGAGGACGTTCGAGCTCTTGTTTGTTTTCCCCCTGAAGCTCGGCTCGGACGGCAGTTGATGAATGGACGAAAAGGCGGTGCGCCGCGGCCTCTGCGCGGTCGGCGTCGCTGGAGCGGATCGCGGCTTCGATGCAGCGCCAGTCCACTGCCGCCTCGCGACGGCGCTTTGCCGTAAGGAAGCTCGTGGCGCGACCACGGATCATGCGCCAGCTGCTGATGCTGGAGAGATGATCGTAGAGCGCCGGCAGGCGGCGATTGCCACTAGCCTCGATAAGGAGGGTCTGAGCGGCGACTGAACGCTCCGAGAATGTCTGCGCAGTGGTCTCGGGATCGTGCGCTAGCCTTTCCATCTCATCCGCGAGTTCGGCCAGCCTCCGGCGGGGGGCCGCGGGATCACGTGCGCAATTGCGTGCGGCGATAGCGAGCAGGGCACCCCGGATTTCGAAAAGGTGGAATACATCGTCTTTCGCGAAGGGTGCCACGCGCGCCCCGATGCGGGGAATCTGTTCAACATAGCCAAGTTTTGCCAGCGAGATCAGCGCCTCGCGCACGGTTGCCCGGCTCACTGCGTGCTGTTTGGCGAGGGCCAGTTCCTTTAGCCGATCGCCGGCCGCGAGGCGGCCCGCCATGATGTCCTCAAGGATGCGCTCGGCCAGGAGCTCAGGGAGGGACTTGGCAGCCTTGCCGAGCGGTAGGGAAGGATAGGGCGGAGAAGTGGTCACCGACAAACCCTAACACATTCCAATCCCGAGCGAATTGTTGTCTGACAGTCGACAATCGACTACATATTGGCCGATTAGGGAGGATCGAATGAGCAATCTTCAGGTCAAATTGCTGGGTTACGCGCTCGGTGCCGAGGTCACAGGCGTCGATCTGCGTCGCCCACTCGAGCCTCGCATGCAGGCCGAGATCAACGAGGCATGGCTACGGCATCTGGTGCTGGTCTTTCCGGGACAGGATCTGTCGACCGACGAGCAATTGTCCTTCTCCCGTCATTTTGGCGAATTGGACAGGCATGCCTTTCAGCCACGCTATACGCATCCCGATCACCGCGAAATCCTGCTGGTCACAAACAAGCTGATCGACGGTAAGCCTTCGGATACGCGCAACACCGGTCGCAACTGGCATACCGATCTGACTTTCACGCCGCGGCCTGCCAAGGGCGCGCTCCTGCTGTGCCGGGAGAAGCCGCCAGTGGGCGGCGACACGATGTTCGCCAACATGTACCTGGCCTATGAGACTCTGACCCCTCGCATGCGTGCGTTCATCGATGACATGGAGGCAATCCACGATGCCTCGCTGGTCAAGGGGCTGGAGCAACGTGACCCGGACAAAGTCGCCGAGTTGAAGCGCCTCAACCCCCCGGTGGCACACCGGGTAGTACAGGTCCATCCGAACACCGGTCGAAAATCCCTGCTGGTGGGCCAGCGCATCCGCGGCATTATCGGTTTGTCGGACGCCGAGAGCGCGGCACTGCTGGGCTTCCTGAACGATCACGCGCAATCGCCGGAGTTCGTCTACCGTCACCGGTGGAGCGTCAACGACCTTGTGATGTGGGACAACCGGTGCACGCAACACATTGCCTTGGCGGATTTCGACCAGTCGCAACCGCGTCTCATGCTGCGTTGCTCGCTACAGGGTGAGTTGACTGGCCGTGTGCTCGACCCTGGCAAGGACCGAATCGACGATCGCGAGGCACTGATGCAATCCTTGGCCGCGGTTGCCTGACAACAAAGTGGGGAGATGGACCGATGACAACAAGACGCAGAATCACACAAGGCCTCCTGGCGGGGGCGACAGCCGTCCTGGCAGGCGGCGCACGCTCGGCTCTTGCGACTCCGGACTACCCCACGAAGCAGGTCAAGGTGATCGCGCCATTCGCCCCCGGCGCGGCGACGGACACATGCGCACGCATCGTGGCCCAGCGGCTGGGCGAGCGCTGGGGCAAGCCGGTCGTCGTCGAGAACCGCACTGGAGCGTCCGGCACGATTGGTGCGGCGGCCGTGGCGCAGGCTGCGCCCGATGGGCATACGCTCCTGCTCGGCACGATCGGCACGAGCGCGACCAATGCGCACGTCATGCCGAACGTGCCCTACGACACGTTGAACGACTTTGCCCCGATCAGTCTCTTTGCGGTCGTCTCCATGTTGGTGGTTGTTCACCCCAGTCTGCCCATCCGTTCGATCGGTGAACTGGTAACGTACGCCCAACAACGTCCAGGTGGTGTGAACTGCGGCATTGCCGGTGTCGGTTCGTCGCCACATCTGGCCGCTCTGTTGTTCGAACATTTGGCTAAGGTGCGATTCGAACATGTAGCCTACGCGGGGGTGGCACCTTTGATTCCCGATTTATTGCAGAACCGTGTCAATATCTGCCTCGGCGACGCGAGTTCTTTCCTGCCACATGTGCGCAGCGGAGCTTTGCGGGCAATCGGTGTGACCACCTCGACACGGTTTGCTGGATTGCCAGATGTTCCGACGGTCGCTGAGGCGGGGGTCAACGGATATGAGGCATCGGCATGGTACGGTGTGCTGGCGCCAGCTAAGACGCCGTCCGATATCGTGAACAAGCTCAGCAGTGATATCGCGGCAATCGCACGCATGCCAGAGGTAAGGCAGCAGCTCGCGCCGTTGGCGGCCGTCACCGTCGGCAGCTCGGCGCCCGAGTTCGCCGCCTTCATCCGTGCAGAATACGATCGGTGGGGAAAGTTGATTCGTGACAGCGGAGTGAAGGTGAAGCCGAGCTGAGTGCCAGTGGTTTTTTTGGCAAGGACAACTCTCTGGACGGCATTGTAATGTTCGCCCGGGAAGTTGAGTTCTCTGGTTGCCCAGTCACCATCCTAGCCTACGTGACGGGGACGGTGGACCAGGAGTTGCTGGCGCGGAACGAATATCTGGCAGCCGAGAACCGCATTATGAAGGCCCAGCTGAACGGTCGGATGAAGCTGTCGGACGCCGAGGCGGGAATTACACCTGCGACGGCCTCGCCCGCGTAAGAGACCGTTG
>JBAXNX010000199.1:0-3125 GCA_037133575.1 Chloroflexota bacterium | reverse complement strand
CCGCCGCGAAGGCTGTTGCGGACGCCGAGGCTGCCGCCGCTGCGGAGAAGGCTGCTGCCGAGAAGGCCGCCGCTGATGCAGCCGAAGCTGCAAAGGCCGCTGCTGCTGCCGAGGCCGAAGTCCAGAACGCCGGCGCTGAGGCCGAGTTCACCGAAGAGTAGTCACGAGAGGCGCGCCTGATGAAGGCTCTCATCGAATACCTGGCTCGCGCGCTCGCTCGTAACCCCGAGGAAGTCGTCGTCGAGGAAGAACACCTCGGCGATCGCGTGATCCTCCGTCTGCATGTCTCGGACGAGGACAAGGGTCGCGTGATCGGCCGTGAAGGCCGCATCGCAAACGCGCTCCGTGCACTGCTGCACGTGGCCGCGACCCGTGCCGGCGTGCGTGCCACGCTCGATATCGAGTAGTCCGCACTGACTCACGAAACGCCGGCCGACGAAGCTCAGCCCGAACAGCCCCGCCCACAGCGACCGCGTTCAAGCGGACCTCGAACGCCCCAGCCGGAAGCGGCTCCGGGCCGTGTCGCTGTGGGGTTTGTGAACTCGACGTGGGGACTGCGCGGCCACGTGAAGGTCACGGCATACAGCTCGAACAGCGAGCGCTTTGTGCTGGGCGCGGAACTTTATGTGCTGGGCGAGCGTCGCAAGGTCACCGGGCTGAACATGTCGCAGGGCTACCCGATCGTGCAGTTCGCCGGCTACCAAAACGCGACGAGCGCCGAGACGATGCGGGGCACGCTGATTGAGATCGACGAGGCCGAGCTGCCTCCCCTGCCCGAGGGCGAGTACTACCTGCACGACCTCATCGGCCTCGAGGTCGTGACGCGCGAGGGCGAGCCTGTGGGCACGCTCGTGCAGGCGCTGACGACGGGTGCGAATGATGTCTATGTCGTGCAGCGCGAGGGCAAGCCGGACGCGTTGATTCCGGCGATCCCAGACGTGATCCTCGGTGTGGACCTCGAGACACGGCGCATGACGATCGAGGCGATGCCCGGTCTGCTCGACTAGAGCGGCTCGACAGCGTTCGAGCCGCTTCGGGTTTGCCGCTGCGCGGGAGCGCTCCGTATACTTCGCGTCTGCCTCGGTGGGGGTGTAGCTCAGCTGGAAGAGCGCTGCGTTCGCATCGCAGAGGTCAGGGGTTCGAGTCCCCTCACCTCCACCAATTTCACTGTCCCGTACGCGAAACACATCTGTAGTCAGGAGATGTCAGTCTCCTACGACAAAAATTTCTTCGAACGTTATCCGGACTTCCCTACAGTTGCCTGTGCCGGATACCGATACTTACGGAATGGCGACGATCGCGGGGGCAATCGTGCCACGGCGGGAAGCCATCCGATTCGCGGATCCTGTAACGGCGGGTGAATGATTCACCAAGTACTGGCGGTCGGCTCGGTGGCCGCGCTGCTGATCAGCGTCTTCCAGGTGTGGTGGCTCGCTCGTGGCGCGCCGCGGCAGGAACGTCCCCTGCTGTGGGGCGCCGGCTTCGTGCTGCTGCTCGGCATGACGCAGCGCGCCGTCCTCGGTGCACAGGTGCTGCTGGCAGAGAATCCGGCGTTCTCACTCCGGATCGAGTTCGCGCTTTTCGCAGGCCCTGCGGCGATCAACGTGCTGCTGTACGCGATGCGCCCGGTGTTGTTTGCCTACCGCCGTGCTGACCAGTTACGACAGGCGAGCGAGGACGTGTTCTACCACGCGCTGGACGATTCTCGTGACCCGATCGCGCTGATCGACCGCACTGGCATGTACGTGTATGTGAACGACGCGGGATGCTCGTTCTTCCGCTATCCGCGTGAGGGCATCGTCGGGCACCACTTCCGCGAGACGCTCGTCGATCGTGAGCCAGTGCCGCGCGGCGCCGTCGAGCGCGCGACTAACTCGGGCGCCGCGATCGTGCAACGCGAGGTGCGCCGCGGCGACGGTACGAACGTGCCGGTGGAATGCGACCTGATCTCGCTCGGCGATGGCCGCATCCTGATCCTCGGCCGTGACCTGACGTTCCGCCACGATGCGGAGGCGATGCGGCTGCGCGCGGCACGCCTCGCCACGACACGCGAGCTGACCGCGACGATCGGCTATGACCTGAAGGACGCCCTCACCTTCGTGAAGTCGTCACTGGAGCTCACAGAAGAGCTGGGGGCGCAGCGTGTGCCGCTCGACGGACCTGTCGAGGCGAGCTCGGCGGCACTCGAGCTGATGGAGGAGTTCATCGCGCTCTCGGCGGCGCCGGCCGAGCAGAGCGGCGACCTGCCGTCGATCTCGACGCAGCTGGCGGAGGTCGTGCAGCACGAGGCGACCTCGATCGCGCGCCAGCTCGACCCGCGCGTGCGGCTGCAGCTCGGCGACCTCAGCAACGAGGTGCGCGTCGATGCGGATCCGGCGGAGACGAAACGGCTGGTAGCGCGGCTGTTCGAGCACGCACGTGGCGCCACTGAGGAGTCGCTCGCGGCTAGCGGGACGACACCGACTGCCACGCGTGAGATCGACGCCACGCTCGGCTGGGCAGAGCAACTCGACGGCGAGGGGCGACGCCTCGCTGAGCTCGTCGTGCGCTACACGGGGAGTGTGCTCACACCCGAGATGCGCGGCATCAGCTTCCAACCATTCGACAACTCCAACGGCAGCGACGTGTCGCGCCGACTCGGACTTGCGATCGTGCATGCGCTCGTGCTGCGACTCGGCGGAGACATGACAGTGCAGCGCGACATCAACGGCGGGACGACGCTGACAGTGCAGCTACCGAGTGCCGCATAGCCTCGAATGGTAGCCCCGATCGCAGTGGAGCGGCCTCGAACGCCTCGTATACTTGGTGCATGGCAGACACGCGTGACGGTGTGACCGCAGCGGAGCGACGCGATCAGCGTCGGCGCCGCCGCATGCCTGTGCACGGACGCGGCCTCGAGGCGATCCTGAACGCGATTCGCAAGCGCTCGAAGCCGGCGCCAGCGATGCCCGAACAGGACTCGAACGCCGGTACTCCCTCGACACGCTAACGAGGCGCTCGGCGATACTGTGGCTCGCGGTACTGGCGCGGGCGACCACGAAGGGCCACGACGTGACGAACGAGCAGACTCACGAGCCCAGTCCCGCGGACAACGACGCCTCGGCGCTGCTTTCGATCAACGTGCG
>JBAXNX010000198.1:0-3140 GCA_037133575.1 Chloroflexota bacterium | reverse complement strand
ATCACCACCGAGTGACCGTCGGTGCTGCTCGCGACGACGACCTTGCCGACGAAGTCCTCGTGCTGCGCCTCGTCGATCTGAATGCCGGCCTGCTCGAGGATCGAGTACAGCCGGTAGCCACCATAGGTACGCGGATCGATCGAGGTGCCACCGTGTCCGACGGCAGCCACCGTCGTCACCTCGGTGTAGGCGTCGGCGGGGAGCGTCGAGAAGTCGACGAGGCCGGGGCGATCCACCTGCCCGGTGAGTTCGAGGGAGCCGACGGGCGCGGGGTCAGCCGTCACAGTCGTCGCATCGATGCTCACGACACCGCCGATCGAGCGGCCGGCGAGGCCATCACCGGTCACCACGAGGCGCACACCGTTGCGGATGTCCTCGCCGTCCTGCTGGTACGCGACGAGCACGTCCTTGTCCGATGCATTCGGCCAGGCCTCGCCGAGCGCGACCGCAGAGCGCGCGCCGTCCTCGGCCGTGACGATGAAGTACGAGTTCGCCAGCGTGCCGCCGCCCATCTTCGCGGCGAAGAGCTTGGTCGCGACGGCGTAGTCAAAGAGCGACGGCCCCGTGAAGGTGCGCACCGCGCTCGACTTCGGGTTGGCCATCGTCGCCGTGATCGTCTTCGAGGGGAGCTTGCGGATCACCTCGAGAATGGCAGCGCTGCGCTCGTCCATCGTGTCGCCCCCTGATGCTCTACTACGTCCCTATTGTGCGAGTTCGACACGCACCGCGTCATCCATCACGACGACGCGAGTGACAAGCGCCCGCAGCAGCGCGCGATGCTCGTCGAACTCAAGGATGCCCCACTGCTCGACGAGACGGGCGCGCTCGGTCACGACCGTCGTGGCGTCCTCCGAGGTGCGCGCGGCGTCCTGGCGCCGACGCGCCTCGAACTCCTCGCGCTCCTCCTCCTGGAGGTCCTCGAGCGCGAGCTGGCCGGCCTCCTGGCGCAGCTGCTCCGCGGTCCACTCCCCGCGCACCCGGCGCTCCAGCAGCGCGTCGAGGCGACGACGCAGACCCTCGCGACGCGCCTCGCTGGCGTCGGGGGGCAGCACCGCATTCGGAGCCACCGAGGTCGTCGCGAACGCATCACTGATGGCGTTGCGCACGGCCGACTCCAGGTCATCGGCGCGGCGGGTGTGGTAGTCGCAGCGACTCTGGTTCGTGCGCGACTGGCACTGGTAGTAGGTGAACACCTCAGCGGGCTCACCCGTGGCGCGCTGGGCGCGGCTCGCGCGGCGCACGCCGATCAGCTTGTTCTCGCAGTAGCCACACACGGCAAGACCCGCGAGCAGGTACTCGCCTCGTGCCTGCCGAGTGAATGAGGTACGTCGCTCCGCGAGGCGCGTCTGCACGTCGGCGAACTGCTCGCGTGTGATCAGCCGCTCATGGTCCGATGGGACGAGCACGCCGAGGCGGCGGTACGTGCCGACGTAGACCGGGTTCCGCAGTACCTCGCGCACACTGACCATGCTCCACGCACCGCCGCGTCGAGTGCGCGTGCCGGCCTCGTTGAGGTGACGCGCGATCACGCGCACACCCTCGTTGAGCTCGAGGTAGCGACGAAAGATGTCGCGCACGACCACAGCCTCGTCGGCGTCGACACGCAGCCGACGAGCAACCACGCGATAGCCGTATGGCGGCCGGCCGAGCACCTCGCCACGCAACGCGACGTCACGCATGCCGGCCCGCACCTGCTCACGGCGGCGCTCGGCGTTGGTACGTCGTTCCCACGCGGCGAGCATCGCTGTGTCAGGGTCGCGCGCGCCGGCGACCCGCAGCGGGATGCCGAGTGCGGCGAGTTGGAGATAGCGCTTGGCCTGCTCACGGGCGGTGTCGCCGAGCGCCTCGATCGCGCCGACCACGACCACGACGAACTCGCGCTGGCCTTCGAGGAGGATGCGCAGCATGCGACGGAACTCGGGCGCGGAGGAGCCGGAGGCGGTCTCGGTATAGGTGGGGCCGACCTCGAGGCCGGCGCTGGTGCACTCGTCGAGGTACGCGCGCTGTTGCACCTCAAGCGAGGGGTCCGTGATGGCGCGCAGATAGCAGACGGCCTGCATGCCGCCTCCTTACCCCCGCCCGCTCACGAGTATAGCCGGGGCACAAGGCCGGCCCGCACACGGGAAACCTCGAAGCGCGGTCTCGGCATCGGCGGTGTACGATCCTTGCCTTACCGGAGGTCCAGGTGCAGTACAACGTCGCGACGTTGCTCCAGGAGCCCGTCGGCAGCCGCCGCGAGTTCACGCTGGAGAACGAGGCCGTCTCGATTCCCGATATGGATTATGTCGCCCAGGCAGTGGGCCGGGTGCGCCTGATGCGCAGCCCGCGAGGTGTGCTGGCGCACGCCGACCTGATCACGCGCCCTCACCTGACCTGCTCCCGCTGCCTCGAGGAGTTCGACCAGCCGCTGGCGATCTCGATCGACGAGGAGTTTGTGTCGCAGCAGGACCCCATAACGGGGAAGGCGGTCGAGGCCGAGCCGGACGACTTCCGCATCGACGAGCAGAATGAACTCGACCTCAGCGAGGCCGTCAGGCAATATGAGACGGCGGCGCTCCCGCTCCAGCCTGTCTGTCGTGACAATTGTGCTGGGCTCTGCCTGGAATGCGGGCAGAACCTGAATGAGCGTCCACATGTGCATGACGTGCCCGGTGCCGACGGCGCCTGGGCCGGTCTCGCGGGGCTCAGTGAGAGCCTGCGAGCGGAGGATGATCGTGGCGGTACCGAAGCATAGGACTCCCCCCTCAAAGCAGGGCACTCGTCGCAGCCACCACCACGTGGTGCCTGCGCAGCTCGTGCGTTGCCCCCAGTGCCGCTCGATGCGCGTCAACCACCGGGCCTGCCCGGTGTGTGGCACGTACAACGGCCGGCAGGTGCTCGGCCCGGCGGCCTCGTAGGGCCTGCTCGCGCGCTAGACTCCGCTCGACCTTCTCGCGTCTCCCCGTAGCAGGACGCAGGTTCGCTATGCCCGATGTGATCATCCCGACGCTCCCGTCGTCGGCCGATACCGCATGGCTGTTTCCCGGCCAGGGCGCGCAGGCCGTCGGCATGGGCAAAGACCTCTACGACGAGATCCCCGCGGCGCGCGCCGTCTTCGACGCTGCTGACGAGGCGCTTGGCTTCTCACTCTCGACGCTGTG
>JBAXNX010000197.1:0-3167 GCA_037133575.1 Chloroflexota bacterium | reverse complement strand
GCATGGATGGTGCTGGAGCTCACGGACAGCCCGTTGCTGATGGGCATCGTCGTCTCGTCGCTCTCGTGGCCGATGCTGGTGCTGCCGTTCGTCGGCGGCGTCATGGCCGACCGCATGGACCGCAAGCGGCTTCTGCAGTGGACCGAGAGCCTGCTCACGGTGCTCTGGTTCATCACCGCGCTGACCATCATCCTCGGCGCGATGCAGATCGGGCCGGAGGTCCTCCGGGTGAAGTGGTGGCACTTCATCATCACGTCGTTCCTGAGCGGGGTGATCCAGTCGATCGGGCGACCGGGGCATCAATCGATGATCGGCAGCATCATGACGGGGAACCGCCTGCCGAGCGCCGTCGCGCTCGACTCGATCTCCGACACCTGGCCGCGGATCGCAGGCCCGAGCATCGCCGCAGGGGCGATCTGGCTGGTCGGCGGGCCCTGGCAGCACTGGGGTCCGTGGCTGTTCACGCTGACTGCGACCCTCCAGGGGATCACCGCGATCAGCATCTTCATGATGAAGTGGCAGCCGGGCATGAACGTCGCGAAGATGCGGGCGAGCATGAGCGCCTGGGGCGACTTCATCGAAGGCATGACGCTGATCCGCTCGAATGCCCTCCTGCTCTCGCTGGTGGGCCTCGGCTTCTCGATCACGCTGTTCGCCGGCGGCGCGAACTTCCTGCTGCCCGTCTTCGCACGCGACGTGATCGGAGGCGACGCGGCCACCTTCGGCCTGCTCGCCACTGCTCAGACGGTGGGATCGTCAATCGGCTCGGCGGGAAACGTGCTGCTGCTGAATCTCTCCAACCGAGGTCGGTTGCTGCTCATCGTGGGACTGCTGAACGCGCTGACGATCGTCGCCTTCTCGCAATCGACGATTCTCATCCTCTCGGCGGCGCTGATCGCGTTCAGCTCCATGACCAACGTCTTCTTCAGCACCTCGCAACGCATGCTGCTCCAGCGCTTCGCCCCCAACGAGGCGCGCGGACGCATCATGGCGATGGACGCGTTCCAGCAGGGCCTGTCGCCAATCGGCGTGTTGGTCTGGGGCAGCATCGCGCAGCAGCTCCAGCACCACTACGGCACCGCACACGGCACGCAGACGACGTGGCTGTTCGCCGGAATCCTCTACGCGACGGTGATCATCGGCTTCTTCACCTTCGTGCCGAGGCTGCGCGACTTCCGCATCGGAGAGATGCGGACGAGCACGTCGCCCGCGCCCGTAGAGACCTAGGCCGCGCCACGCGCTGCCTCGATCAGCGGCACTCGTCGAGGTAGCCCGGCACGCCGAGCAGCTCGGCGACCGTCACGGGACTGAGTCCGCGCTCCTGCAGTCCATCGAGGATCAGCGGCAGCGCGTCGATCAAAACAGAGCGATCCGCGCCCCGGACCCCATCGGTGCCGTCGTGCAGCAGGATGATCGAGCCGGGCTGCGTCTTCGCCAGCACCAGCGAGGCGAGTCGAACGGGATCCTGCTCGCGCCAGTCCACTACCTCGACGTTCCAGAGGATCGTCTGCATGCCGGCACGATGCACCGCCGCGTTCACATACGGCGTCTGGGTGCCGTACGGGGGGCGGAAGAAGCTCGGGCATTTGCCGATCGCCTGCTCGAACGCGCGCTGCGCCCACCACACCTGGAGATAGAAGATGTCCTTCTTCGACGGGCGCGGATGATCGTAGGAATGGTTGGCGAGCAGATGACCGTGCGCGACCAGGTCCCGCGCGGTCGGGCCCTGCGTCTCCAGCGTCTCGCCCACAACGAAGAACGTGCCGTGTGCGCCGCGATGGTCGAGGATCCTGGCGACCTCGCTCGTGTACGCGCCGTTGATGCCATCGTCGAACGTCAGTGCCACCATGCGCTGGTTGGTCGGTCCGTGCGTGATGCTGACGTCCCGAGCGCCACTGTTGACCAGTCCGTAGACGCCGGCGGGCAGCAGCACCAGCGCGACGATGGCACAACGCATCGCGACGTTGAACCGCAGCGAATACTCGATCGCCCGGATCATCGTGCGGATCATCGTGACGCTCCGCACGCATCCGTCGCCAACGGCGCGATCGCATAGTCGAGCGTGCCCGCGGTGCCGCGGTAGACGAGTTCAGCGCGCCCCTGCTGGACGAGTGTGTCGAGGAGTTGCACCTCGTCCGTGTGACCTCGGCGAATCCACTCCGCGTTCACCAGAACGTGGTTCGCACCCCGCAATTCCAGGAAACAGCGATAGGCATCGGCGTTGCCGAACGAAACACGGTCGATGCTCTCGTCGAAGAAGTCCTGTGCGAGCATGGCCCCCGCCTGCAACAACTGCACCATGCCGTCTTCCTGGTTCGACATCGTCAGCACGCGATAACTCGCCGCGGGGTCCAGCCGACCCGCCGCCATGAAGTCGGGGAACCGAGACAGCGAATGCCATCGCGCGCTCTGCGGATTCGATCCGGCGAAGTTTCTCACAAGCAGCAGCATGAGAATCAGCATCAGGGGCACGTACACCCGCCATGTATACGGGAACACCCGCTGTGCGACCCACGGCCACCACAACATGCTCGAGCGTTGCAGCAGGATCTGCGTCGGCGTTGCCCAGCGCCACAGCGGGACCTGGCCGATTGAGGGCAGGTGGACGAACGTCCAGATCGCGGGCAACGCGATCAGCACCGCGCCGATGAGCCACACCGCACGACCGAACGGCACGCGATGCGTCGATTCCACGCGCGCCAGCAGCGTCAGCGCGAGGCCGGTCGCGCCCATCAACGGATGCGCGAAGAGCGCGGCGGTGGCGAGCGTCGCACCTCGAAGTGGCCGCGATCGGTCGAACTCGGCGGCGGCCAGCGCCGCCAGTGCCAGCGCCCAGATCGTCGGCAGCTGGAACTGCAGCACGCTGTTCCACAGCTGCCAGTTCACCAGCGTCATCCCGAGCACCAGCGGTGAGGTCGTGCGCGGCAGCCACCTCGCGACGCCCACGATCAGCAGGACGACACCGAGCACCAGGCTCGCCGTGACCGCCCAGTCGCCGAGAATCGGCCACACGAGCGCCGTCGGCAGCCATGGGATCGTGGCGTATGGGAACGTGAACGCACGCCCCAGCGCGAGGTTCGGGATGTGCAACGGAATGCCGTGGCCGGAGAACAGCGAGTCCGCGATCAACCAGACATGTCCGTACGACTGCGCGCTGTCGTTACCGA
>JBAXNX010000196.1:0-3170 GCA_037133575.1 Chloroflexota bacterium | reverse complement strand
CCACAGGCCGCCCCGCTACTCAGCTGGACACTCTGCCGACGACGAGCAGCGCTTTCGCATCGTGATCCACGCGTTCAACGCGCGCGCAGGAGCTCGTCCGACACGGCTGCGAACGCAGTCAGACGCTGACTCCCGGGCGCGGTGCAGGTCGCCGCGGCGCCGGCGGTGTTGTATTCCGCGGTGACGAGGACGGCTGCCTCGACGGCGTCGAGCCCGACCATGACGGATGCCTCGCCGTTGCGGGAGAGCAGGCAGGTACGCGACACCATGCCGGTCGCGCTGGGGATGGTGAACCGGATCGGCGTGTCGTCCGCGACCGGAGCTCCGGCCGCGTCGGTGATCGTTGCCTTCACCGTCGTCCCGTTCACCGCCGTCGTGATCATCGACGGCTTCCCCGCCTGCGTTACCGTGATCGTCGCCGCCTCGACACGCGCGCTGATGTTCTCGAGCGTGACCCGCACCGGCCCGGGCTCCTCGTCACGCCCGGCGCACACCACGAAGTCCGCGGTGCCCGGCATCGGGAGGTCGAGCGGCGCGAGCACGTTCGTCGACGCGGAGGTCAGCACGATCGCCTTGCTCGTCGAGCCGGGGCACACGTCACGTGCGCTCCGTGCCCATCCGGGATTCGAAACCACCGTGCCTCGGTCAGTGCTCACGAGCATGACCTGATTGTTCACGCCGAGGCCCTTCCAGTCCTGGACCTGCACCGCGAGCGGAATTCCGACCGTAGGGCTGCTGTATGCCTCGTCACCCTGCGTGGTACCGATCGCCATCGCGTGCGCCGACGGATCGACCACGATGATCTTCGCTGCTGTGACTCCCGAGGCCGGTGTGAGCTGGATGGTCTCCGTGGCGATGGCATGACCACCCTGGTCGGTGACAACCACGGTGTCTGGACCGTGGTTCTTGCCGTCTCCGCGGTACGAGATCTGCGCGATCCCGTCGGCCGTCGAGAAGACGATCCCCGAATATCTCGAGGTACCGGAGGCGCCCACCGTCCCCATCGACACGTTGAATTCCACGGGCCGTCCGGCCTGTGCGATGCCTGTTCCCGCGTCCTCGACGTGCGCGCACAGCACGATCGCGAACACATTGCTGGCGCTCACAGAGGTGATGCCGTTAGGCCCCTTCGCCAGCGCCTCGGTGCACCTCGTGCCGGTGGGCTGGAACGACACGCTGATCGAATTGAACTGGTCGGCGTGTGCGGGGACCGGCGACGCCGCAACGAGCAGCGCCAACAAGATGACGAGTGCGATCGCCGGCCGACCGAACAGGCGTGGGTCCATGTCGTGACTCCTCGTAGCACCCGAGGTCCGAGCCCGGGCACGAAAAACCCCTCCGCGCGGGCGAAGGGGTGAGGCACGAGAGACTGGCGAGGCCATGTCTCAGCGCTCACCCGTTTCCACGCGGGTGGTACTGCAGAGCACAAGGCCGGCGACCTGACTTACGGAACGTGGCGCCACCACGGGCCGATCACAGTTGCGGGACAGCGTCGGATTCGCACCGACTTCGCGGAACAAGTGCGTCGTCACCCTACCAAGCGGATCCAAACTGGCGCAACGACTGCCCAGCGAGCTCGGTGTCAGCCTCCTCCTGCGCTCGTCGCCTCTCGCGGACGAACGCGCGAAGCGCGCGTCGGCTCTCACCACGCAGACCGTGGTTGCTAGGCGTGCGCGATGTTCGCCGCGCGTGAGGGCGCGGCTTAACGAGACTTTGTCACGACGACAAACAACGCATGACGTTGCGTCGTCGCGACACCCATAGCCTCCGCATGTACGAAACGGCGCATCTCACCGCGTCGTGTCGAGAGCGATTACCTCCCGCCTTCCCGGGCGGGTTCGGCCTCGAGGGAGGTGCATGCTCAAGATCAGTCATCTGCAATTCGTCTATCCCAACGGCTATGAGGCACTGAAGGACCTCAACATGGCTGGTGCTGTGGGTCGTGGTCATTGCGCTCTCCTCGATGGGTGCTCCCGCACTCGTCGAGCGCCAGGAGTCTCTCCAACGAGGATCGCGCAGCAAGATCAGCGTTCTGATCGCACGCGGTAAAGGTTGCGTTAGATCCTGCCCCGGTCCTGCCGGTACCTGGCGTCAGCCGGGAAACGTCCACGGGCCGTCTCGATGCGCGCAACCGGTCTCGACGAGGCCCGGCACCTGCGCGAGCGTTGCGATGCGAGTGATCGATCGGTCCGTGATCGCCCCTGACCGATCGAGGAGCACCGAGTGCAGTCCTGCGTCGCGCGCCGGCTCGTAATCGTTATCCACGCGGTCGCCGATCGCGAGCGTCGAACAGGCTCGGATATCGAAGCGCTGCAGCGCCAGGGCGAAGAAGTTGGGATCGGGCTTTGCGACACCGATGTCGCCGGCGTAGTGCGTACCGCTGAAGTACTCGGCGAGTCCGAAGCGTTCCAGATCGACGGTCCCATTCGACGCTGCGATCAACACGAGGCCGAGTGCACGCAAGACAGCGAGCGACTCGCAGACATCCGGGAATACCGTCAGTGCCCGGGTGCGTGCGTCCGTGAAGACATTGAGGGCATCCTGGATGGCAGCCTCGTCCGCGCGGTCATGCTCCGCGAGGAGGCGTCGCACTACCTCGTGGCGGACTGCGGGTACCGTTGCGGTGCGCCACCCCGACTCGTTGCTCACCACCTCCCGAAGACGGGCAACGTCGAGCGGCGAGATCGCACGGTTCGCGCGTGCAGAGCAGTGATTTGCGAGGGCGGCCTCAGCGGCCTGCGCGGCTCCGCCGCTGTCCACGAGTGTCCCGTCGACGTCGAGCAGGACATGAGTGACACGAAACGGTGGCTCGCTGCGGAGCGCCGTCATCCCGCCCCGCGCCAGCGTCGAGGCCTCCACGCTGTGACTTCCTTGCACCATGAGAGCGCCTCACTCCGACGACCGTTTGAAGTGAGTGTCGAGATGAGAAGTAAGTGGCCCTTTAAGGTCGCGTGAACATCGCGTTAAGAAGGCCTGTCACTGGATCGAACACATCGACCTTCGCGTGATAGGTGTCTCTGAACCGAGTAACGGCGGGATCGAGAACGGGCGCCCGCGCGCCAGTTCAGCTTCACATCGACCCGCTTCGCGGCGCTCGCGCTAGCTGCAGCCGCTCGTCGCGCCGCAGTTCATGCACTCGTTGGAGTGCGTCGTTGGGCGTGCAGGAGTGT
>JBAXNX010000195.1:0-3227 GCA_037133575.1 Chloroflexota bacterium | reverse complement strand
TCCGAGCATGTTCTCGTCCGGGTCGCGGAAGAAGGCCATCCACTCCTCGACGCCGGATTCGTGGCGGTGGATGAGGTGCGGAGCGGACTCGAACGCCACGCCCTGGGCGGTGAGCGCCTCGTGGGCTGCGAGGATGTCCGGGACCTGGAAGTAGAGCACAGACGAGGGCTTCCACTCGCCGTCCTCGGGCTGCGTGATGAAGAGCCGCGTGCCATCCACGTCGAAGAACGCGAGCGTGCCGAACGTGAACAGGTGCGTGAGCCCGAGCACGTCTCGATAGAAGGCCTCGGCGCGTGCGGTGTCGTGTACGAGGATGCTGATCTGACCGATCGAGCTGATACCGGGCGTGGTCATAGAGGTCTCCTGTCGTTCGTGTCGAGTGCGGCCAGACTCAGTGCTGACGTTCGAGGGATGCCGTTCCAGTGCCGCAGTGCGACCCGACCTCGAATGTCGAGCTTGGCGGCGATGTTGCGGACGGGGATCAGGTCGTTAGACACTGCGGCTATGCCCGACCGAACCCTACCGGAGCCGCACGATTTTCGCTTACCTCGCGAGGGTGTGCTGTATGAAATCGGCGGGCCGCGCTTCAATCTGATCCGCGCTCGCGCGCAGGCCCACCGCGAAACGGGATGCTTCTGCGGTGGGGATCTCTCGAAGCACAACCCCTACGGACGGATACCTCCAGCTGAGGCCCTCGCTCGGTTCTACATGCTCAAGCGGATCGAGGACTAGCCGGCGACGTAAGAGCCATAGTGCGACGAAGGGCCAGCGGCGCAAACCGCTGGCCCTTTCGTCGTGTCGCTCGAGCGGAGCTACTTCTTCCGAGTCTCGACGACCGAGGTCTTCGGGTGGCTCTGCGCCTGCTTCACCGGGATGTAGCGGCCGGTTCCCGCGTCTCGACCAATCTTGCTACCAGACATGTTGTCGAATCCTTGATACTAGGAGTTGCCTTTGTCCCGCCTGCTCGACTCGTCACCCCGTGCGGTGGCGACGAATCGAAAGGCGACTGTCCGGTTAGCGGTTGCACCCGCTGTGGACCGGATAGACCCTGCCGCCAGGATTAGTCCTGAACAGGACCGTGCTGCCGGGGTGGTCGCGGCAAGCCGCTCCGTCCGCCAAGTGCATTGACTCCTTCCTGGCCAAGGGTTGCGGTAAGGAGTCCGTGCGGCGCCTAATGTCGGCGGTCACTAGCCACCGAGATCTTGCGCTGCAAGAGCTCACCGAAGAGAGGCGCCCGCACGGCGCCTCTCTTCGTCCTTCGGGTTGCCACATCACGTCGCGCGTTTTGACCAACGCCACGCATTCTGATGTGTAGTCACGCAGCACCAGCCGCGGTGAACTTGCTGAACAGCATTGCCGGTCGTGCCGTGCGAGTCTCTGTAAGCCGACGCCCGCAGAGCCACGCCGAGCAGAACGCAGCGACGACAGGTTCGCCGAGCTGACCGTCGTCATGCGGACTTCTCCGCCTCGAACTCGAGGCCAGTCCCTTCGACCGCCTGTGTCGCTGCATCGCTCATGCGGTAGCGCGTGTTTCGCCCTTTGCCGATCCGTTCGACGACACCCTCTCTCACCAGGTTCGTGAGATCAGCGAGCGCCGCGGACGGTGAGCACCCCGTCAACTCGGCATAGGTGGTGGTGGACAGCGGGGCGATATCGAGCATGAACATCAATGCGAGGCTCTGTCGCTCGTTGAACGAGAAGCCGCGATTGAACTCGTGGAAGGTTTGCAGCCGTCGACGAAACCCGATCGCTGATTCTTCGAGACTGATCGCTGCGCTGTTCAGAATTTCAGTGTGGAAGTCCACGAAGCGGGTCACATCGCGATCGAACGCAAAGTCCTCGCCCTGCGCCGCGTAGAGCGCATCGTAGTAGGCCTGTTGTTGGATCGCGATGGCCTCACTGACGGAGATCATGCCATCGGCTGACCAGCCTTCGCGCTGAAGGATCATGTCGGCCAGCAGGCGCGCGGTACGGCCGTTTCCATCGACGAACGGGTGGATCGAGATCAAGCCGAAGTGGGCGAGTGCGGCGATCACGGGCGGCTCGTACGTCTTGTTGTCGATCCATCCCTGCACATCCACGACAAAATTCGCCATCAGCTCGGGCACAAGCTCCGGCGCGGGCGGACGGTAGCGAATGGCACCTGTGCGCTGGTTCACGATCAAGGTCCCGCCGGGGCGGTACCGCCCACCGGACGCCGCAGCCACGCTCGGAAGCCCGCGCTGCATGATCGAGTTCATCGTGCGAATCAGACCCTCATCGATGCGTACAGACGGATCGACCGAGATCTGCTGGATCAGCTCGTAAGCCTCGTCGAGGCTCTTCAGTTCCAGTTCTTCCGCGTTGGTCTCGTCAGCGCCGTCGACTAGCACCGCGTAGCCCGCCACTGTGCCGATGGCGTTGCCTTCGATGCCGGTCGAGCTCTGGACGCTGCGGTAGCGCGCGCGCTTGCGGAAGTACGGCTCGTAGCCGTTGGGGATGAGGGTTCGGCCCACGTAGAGCCGATCGAGAAGGAACTGCGTGGACGGCGTATTCTCACAAGTGAGGTTCAAGCGACGACTAGCCACTTCAATTCACCTCCTTCGCAATGAGATTACTCTCACTGCAGAGGGGAGTCAACGGTAACTCTCGTCGATCGTGCGGCTATTCACGTACCGCTCTCAAATCTGATCATTTCACCACTACATGTAGTGGGAGTCCGTCAATAGGGTTAGACCGCGGAGAACGCGACGGATTATGTGACGGACATAAGAACTGCGCCTCGACCCCGCGGGCATGCCATAACGTTTCCTTGCCGGTGTCGATTCGCCTTGCGATTGCTGGAGATCAGCCGATCGAGGTAGCTGAGCAGCTCACACGTGGAACTTCGTGGCGTCGACGCTCGTGCGTCGGGCGCGGGTGATCTGAGCGTTGGTGAGGCCGTGGCGCGGCATGTGGAGCACGCTCCACTCGCTCGGGGTGAGCGTATCGGGGTGCGGCGGGCGGCCTTGACGCCGTGCGGGCTTGGTCACGGAGGCATGGTAGGGGGACGAGCGATGAATTTCCCTCCCCCACAGGTGTGAGTCTCGATAGATACGACGAAGCCGGGCATGTGCCCGGCTTCGTCGTGTTGGAGCGCTGCGTTGGCTAGATCTCGTCGTACGCCTGCTGCTGGAACTCGCCCATCGACGCCTTCCAGTCCTTCGTGTCGAGGATCATGAAGGTGCGACGGTGGGGGAACGCGGGGT
>JBAXNX010000194.1:0-3233 GCA_037133575.1 Chloroflexota bacterium | reverse complement strand
CGAGGGGCGAAGCCCCTCACAGGGTGGGAGGGCGGTAGATACAGGAACGGGGGAGCGGCTGCGCCGCTCCCCCGTTCTCATGCTTCATTCCAACAGCGCTACAAGCGCAGCAAAGGCTACTCAGTCTTCTCCGACGACTTCTTCTCGCCGCCCGCCTCACTGCGGAACTCACGAATCCCACGTCCGAGTGCGCCACCGATAGCACCCACGCGCGAAGCGCCGAACACCAGCGCCAGGATCACGAGCACGATCAGCAGCTCTTGCCAGCCCAGACTACCGAACATGTGAGACTCCCTCCGCGCTCAACACACTGGGATACGACCCGCCTGTTGAGCGCGGATTCCGCGAGGCTAGGATCCCGAGACGCGCTCGATGAAGATCTCCATCACGCCGCCGCAGATCTTGTCGTCGCCGTCTACCGGCTCCGTGAGGTCGACCTTCACGATGCGCGGACGACCGTCCTGCATCGTCTCCATCGCCTCCTGCCAGACCTCGGCCTCGCCACAGCCACCACCGATGGTGCCCGTGAACGTGCCGTCCGGCCGCAGCAGCAGGTGCGCGCCAGGCCCGCGCGGCGTCGAGCCGAGCGTCGTCGCCACCGTCGCCAGCACACGGCGCTCGCCCTGTGCCTGCGCCTCACGCAGCTCCTTGAACAGTTCAAGGCTCATGACATATCTCCCGTACCGCCTCGCCCCCACCAACCCTCCATCGAGGATCGCGAGACGAGCCCGCTAATCATAACAAATCTCGTCAGAGGCCATCACGAGCCCCAGAGAGTGAATCCAGCCCCCGAAACGTCCCGTAATTACTGGTGAGGGTGCCTCCGAGAGGAAAAGCATGAGGGCCGACTCGCGTCGGCCCTCATGCCCCAGAGGGATACCCCCGAGAAGGCCGTACTCTTCTCGGAAGGGGCTGGCGAAGGTTCGCTGGCACGCCTCGGGACCGACCATGAGGATCGTGTCCCGCCTCGTTCCATCACGAATGGCGATAGCTTATCACGATCGCGCAAGCGCTACCTGACACCGCGCTGAAGCGTGGATCACCGAGGTAAACGCCAGCACCGAGGTCAAACGAGGAACCGCCGCGAGCGTGCCTAGCCGACCGTCGCGCTGGCGTTCCGACGGGCGTTCGCACCCTTGATCGTCGAGAGCTTCACGCCCGTGCCGCCCTTCCGGACCAGCACGATCTCCGCGAGGATCGACAGCGCGATCTCCTCCGGCGTCTCGGCGTTGATGTCGAGCCCGATCGGCGTGTGCACCTTCGCCACCGCCGCCTCCGGCACGCCCTCGTCGATCAGCATCTGCAGCACCGTCCCGGTGCGCCGCTGACTCCCGATCATCCCGATGTAGCCCGCACCACGCTGCACCGTGTGCCGCAGCGCGATCGTGTCCTGCTGATGCCCTCGCGACACGAGCACGATCGAGTGGGAGGCGCCGAGGTCCATCGCGTCGAAGACCTCGCCGAAGTCGCCCCAGATCACGTTCTTCGCCATCGGGAAGCGCTCGGGGTTCGCAAACTCCTGGCGGTCATCCACGATGGTGATGTCGAAGCCCACGATCTCCGCGATCGTCGCCACAGCGAGGCCGACATGCCCGCCGCCCGCGATCACGAGCTGCGGCGGCGCCTCGAATAGTTCGAGCATCAACCGTGCGTCGCCCGGCTTCGCCTGCGACCGTCGAGTCACCACGTTGTGCTCGGTGCCGATGTAGAGGATCTGCAACGCCATACGCGGGAACGTCTCGAACAGCGATTGCGCGCCCTCACGCACCTGCTCATCGACCGCCCCACCACCGTCGATCGAGCCCACCTCGGAATCCACCGCATCGCGGCGAATCATCATCTTCGTGCCGACCTCGAGCCCGGCCTGCTCGCCCACATCCATTACCGTCGCGACCGCGATCGGAATCCCGCCGCCGAGCGCTCGCTCAACGTCGTCCGTGATCGTTGCCAACACCTCAGCGCGAGTCTCGTCTGCCATCGCCGGCCTCCTCGAACGCGCACCACTATACCGAGGCAGCACCGAGTTCGCGGTGCCATACTTCCAACGTGACTTCCTCAGAGATGCCCACGGCGCATGCAACGGCCATCGGTCGAATTGCCATTGCGCACGCCTCGCTCGAACACATCGTGGAACTCGCCTGCTGGCATCTGCTCGACATTTCGAGCAACGAGGGCGTGCTGATCTCCGCGGAAATGCAGTACCAAGGAAAGTGCGAGCTCCTGGCCGGGCTAACAGCTGTTAAAGGCGAACGCGAGGCGTTCAACCCTCTACTGAAACGACTGAAGTCGTTTGGTGAGGAGCGGAACCGCTACCTCCACGGCGCCTGGCGGGTCCCAAACTTTCTTGCGAACGCTGGAAAGTCCGAACCGAGCTTGCTGAGCGTCCGAGGGAAGTTCAGCCACAACAAGAGGCGCATCGGCCCAAGCGAACAGGTTGCAGTCGAGACACTTGAAGCGGTGGCGACTGCCGGTGACGAACTTGCAAATGACCTAGTTAACTTCCTATACCGCATGTCCGGTATGGACGTCACACCACTGCTGGCACGTTTCCTGCTCGATGACTCTATCGACTTTTATCGCGTCACTTAGCGCGCGTCACCGCCGCCTGAACCACCACCGCACGAAGCCCACGAGGAACGACCCAACGCTCGCCACAAACCCCGCCCCGACGAACCCCCGCACCCGCTGCTCCGTGCGAGCCGCACGCACGCGATGCTCCGCCAGCACCTCCGCCGGGATCATCGAGCGCACGATCTTCAGCCCGATCGGCACCAGCACCAGGTCATCGAGATACCCCACGACGGGGATGAAATCTGGAATCAGATCGATCGGCGAGAACGCATAGGCCACGACCACCGCGCCTAGCAGCTTCGCCAGCAGCGGCGTCCGAGGATCACGCAGCGCCGAGGCGACCGCGAGCGTGTCACCACGCACCTCGTCCGCCCACTTGCGCAGCGAGTGAGGCACCATCGCATCTCGCAGCCAGTTTCGAATCACGCCTCGATCCTACAAGCCGCACTCGACGAACCCATCGCAGCACAGTTAAAGATCACCGCATGAGCGCAGCGAATACGTCCCGGCTCGTCCCCAAACTGGTGCGCGTGCTCTCGACGAAGTTCGACGGCTCGCCCCACTACGACTACCTCGCCGAGCTCGTGCCCATCGAGGACGACTCGCAGCTGGTGCTACTCGTGCGAGGCGGCACCCCGATGCAAACCTATCGAGGTCAGCGC
>JBAXNX010000193.1:0-3263 GCA_037133575.1 Chloroflexota bacterium | reverse complement strand
GGTGACGTCGATCAGGCGAGGCGCCAGGTTGAGGAGCGTCGTCTTGCCGCTGCCGGTGCTGCCGATGATCCCGAGCGTCTCGCCGGCACGCGCCTCGAAGCTCACGCTGCGGAGCACGCCTTCCTCCGCGCCGGGATAGGCGAACGTCACGTCGCGGAACTCGAGCCGGCCGCGCGCGGGCAGCGCGCTGATCGGCGCCACCGGCGGCACCACGCTGGAGTCGGTGTCGAGGATCTCCTCGATGCGCTCGGCGCACACCTCGGCGCGCGGGATCATGACGAACATGAACGTCGCCATCATCACGGCCATCAGGATCTGCAGCAGGTAGCTCAGGAACGCGATCAGCGCTCCGACCTGCATCCCACCGCTGTCGATGCGCTGCGCCCCGAACCACAGTACGGCGACGCTCGACATGTTCATCACCAGCATCACGAGCGGGAACATCAGCGCCATCAGCTGCCCCGTTGCCAGCGATACGTCAGCCAGCGCGTGGTTGGCGGTGGCGAACCGAGCCTCCTCGTGCTGCTCGCGGACGAACGCGCGGATCACACGGATGCCCGTGATCTGCTCGCGCAGCACGCGGTTCACCTCGTCGATGCGCACCTGCATGTCACGGAACAGCGGTCGCATGCGCATCACGACGAGGGCGATCAGCCCGACGAGCACGGGCACGCTCACCAGCAGCACCGCCGACAGCGGCACGTCCTGTCGCAGCGCCATGATGATGCCGCCGACGCCGGTGATCGGCGCGGAGATGAACAGCGTCGCGATCATCAGGACCAGCAGCTGCACTTGCTGCACATCGTTCGTCGTCCGCGTGATGAGCGAGGGCGCCCCGAAGTGCCCGACCTCGCGCGCAGAGAATGTCAGCACGCGATCGAACACCGCCGCGCGGACATCGCGTCCGACCTTCATCGCGACCTGCGCACCGAAGTACACCGCGACGATCGACCCCGAGATCTGCACGAGCGTGACCGCGAGCATCAGCCCGCCCGCGCGCATGATGTAGCCGGTGTCACCCTTCACCACGCCCAGGTTGATGATGTCCGCGTTCAGCGTCGGCAGGTACAGCGTGGCCAGCGTCTGCACCAGCTGGAACAGCAGCACGACGCCGATCAACCGGGCGTAGGGGCGGAGGAACTGTCGGAGCAATCGAAGCAGCATCGCGTCATCCTTCGACTCCGCTTCGAGCGCGGAGTGATGCTATATGTAGTATTGACTATCAATACGAAGGCAAGTAAAGTCAAGCGCATGAGCGCAGTCTTTTCACGGGAACGGCTGATCGAGGCGATCCCCCAGGCGTTGCGCGCGATGATGGAGGCGCGCAACCAGCTCGCCTCCGAGCCGTGGATGCAGCTCGACCTCACTGTGAAGCAGTTGAAGGTGCTCTTCGTCCTCGGACGGCTCGGTCCGTCGCGGCCCAGTGCGATCGCGGCCGCCGTCGGGGTGAGCGCCGCGAGCGCGACAGGCGTCCTCGACCGGCTGGTCGAGCAGGGCTACATCGCGCGCGAGACGGACGCCGCGGACCGGCGCGCCCAACTCATCCGACTGTCTGAGGCGGGAAGCAAGATCGTCGGCGACCTGTACCTGTCAGGTCGTCAGCAGCTGCTCGACGCGCTCACCGAGATGTCGGACGCCGACCTGCGCGCGCTCCGCCGCGGGCTGGACGCACTCGTCGATGTCACGCGTCTGCGCGTCGAACGGCTCGCCGCTGACCCGGCAAGCCTCGTGGTCGTCAAGGTCGTGGGTCAGGGACGTTGACGACGACCGCCTCCGCGCTGTTCCGTGCGAGCACAAACGAGGCATCGGTGTCGGCACTCAGGTTCTCTTCGCTGTGCACCTCGTTCGGCGGCACGAACACGAAGTCTCCCGGCTCGGCGTCGACGACATGCTCGAGGTGCGCACCCCAGCGGAAGCGCAGCCGCCCCGACAGGATGTAGATCGCGGACTCGGTGTCGCCGTGATGGTGCACGCCCGAGGCGGCGCCCGGCGCGTTGCTCCCCACGCCCATTCAGAGGCCCTCGGCGCCGGTCGTCGAGGCACACACGCCGGCCTCGCGGCTCATCCCCGGCGTCTGCGTCGTCGTGTGGTCGCGCTCTCCCGGTCGGACCACCTGCACCATCAGCGGCCTCCGAGACGCGCTTCGTCGATGATCGGCTGGAAGAGTTCGACGGCATTCCCCGACGGGTCGTCGACGAGGATCTGCTTGCCGCCCATGCCGGTCACGATCTCATTGCGGAAGGTCACATCTGCAGCTCGGAGTCGCGCGACGAGCGCCTCGAGGTCATCGACCTCGATCGCGAAGCGGTTCCAGCCGCCGGGTTCCGGCATGCGCCCGTCCGGCATCGCGCGAGAACCTCCACCCGGTGCGTTCTGCATGCCGCCCTGACTCAGCGCGAGCCTCAGGTCGCCGCGCGACAGCATCGCGAACGCGGGCGCGGGATGCATGTCCTCGTGAAAGCCGAGGTGCTGCGTGTAGAACGCGATTGCGGCGTCCACGTCATTGACGATGTAACGGACCTGCACAGTAGTCATCGGAGGGCTCCTTTCGATGCGGTGAGCGTACCGCTCCGCGCCGAATCCTTCTGCTAGATTGGCGTCGTGAACCTCCCTCCGGCGCTCCGTCACCATGATTTTCGTCTCTTCTGGATCGGACAGGCCCTGTCCGGATTCGGCAGTCAGTTCACCACGGTGGCGATGGCGTGGCAGATCTACGCCCTGACGCACTCCCCCGTGCAGCTCGGTCTGCTCGGGCTCGCGCGTGCGGTGCCGCAGATGGGGCTGATGCTGTTCGGTGGTCTGCTCGCGGATGCGGTCGACCGACGGCGTCTGTTGATGGTCGTGCAGTTGCTCCAACTGGTGGTGTCCCTGGCGCTCGCCGTGTTTACCGCGCTCGGTCTGATGACGCCCACGGTGCTCTTCGTCGCCGCAGCGCTCTTCGCCGCCTCGACCGGCCTCGGCAACCCCGCGCGACAGGCGTACGTGCCGAACCTCGTCCCGCGCGAGGACCTCGGCAGCGCGCTCGCGTTCAACAGCACCTCGCAGCAGGTCGCGAGCATCGCCGGCCCTGCGATCGGTGGGGTGCTGATCGGCGTCGCGGGCGCGGCGCCGTGCTACGCGATCGACGCCGTCTCATGGCTCGCGCTGCTCGCCGCCCTCGTCATGATCCGCACGAGGCAGCCGCTCGGCGGCCGCGCTGCCGCCACGATCAGCGCGCTGGGCGAGGGCGTCGAGAGAGATCTCGATGCCGGGGGCCAAAGCAC
>JBAXNX010000192.1:0-3290 GCA_037133575.1 Chloroflexota bacterium | reverse complement strand
TGCAGCGCGAGGCCGTGCGAGGTCGCCTCGACGATCGCGTGTGTGCAGCCGACCTCGACCATCTCGGCGAGCAGCGCCTGCACGACCGGCGCTTCCTGCGTCGTCAGCCTCGTCGGGTTCGGGATCACTCGGTCGCGCACGCGACACTCGATGGTCGTGAGTAGGCCGACCTTCGCGCCGGCTGCCTGCAGCGCAGCGAGCGTGAGGAACGAGGTCGTCGACTTGCCGTCGGTCCCCGTCACACCAATCACGGTCAGCTTGCGCGCCGGGAACCCCTCGTGCGCCGCAGCCACCGAGGACAGCACGCGGCGCGTATCCGCCACGCGCACCACCGGCACGCCCAGTGCCTCGAGTCCCTCGCCCATCCCCTGCTGCGCCACGAGCGCGACCGCGCCCGCCTCGACCGCTGCGGCAGCGAAGCGATGGCCATCGGCTCGCTCACCTGCCACGCAGACGAAGAGGTCGCCACGCTCGACCGCGCGCGAGTCAAAGCGAATCGCGCGCACCTCGGCCGGCAGTTCGCCGCTCGCCACCACGTCGCGAGGCAGCCCCTGCCGCCAGTCGCCACGTGCCTTGTCCGGGGTCGAGGAATCTGTCGCCATGGTGGTCATCGTATCGCCCCTAACGGTAACGAGCGGGATAAAATGCGCTCCACGAATTACGGGGGAGGAACTCGAATGGCCCTGATCCTGACCGACGAGATGAAGGAAGCAGTCAACAACTCGCTGTCGCAGCGAGTCCCGATGATGATCGCCGCCAACGACGCGGACGGGCAGCCCTATATGTCACTGCGTGGCTCGGTCCACGTCCACAGCGACGACCAGATCAGCATGTGGCTGCGCAACGTCGATGGCACGACCGCCAACGGCATCCAGGTCAACAACAAGGTCTCGCTGTTCTACCGCAACCCGGAGACGCGACTGTCCTTCCAGATGCAGGGCCGCGCCCAGCTCGTCACCGACAAGGCGCTCGAGGACCAGATCTGGGAGAACACGCCGGAGCCGGAGCGCAACGCCGACGCCGACCGCAAGGGCAGCGCGATGCTGGTCGACCTCGACCGCGTGATCCAGCGCAACGCGGTTGTGCTCTCTCGCGACTAGCTCGCCCACCTCGCACCACACAACGAAGGCGGCTCTCGCGAGCCGCCTTCGTCATGCGCCTGATCTGTTCGAGTTGGGTGCAGCGCCGCAGCATGAGGCAACTTCCGCTGCGTCATCCAGCCGCTGCCCCACCACGCTGGGCGTAAACCGCCCGCAGCGGTTCGAGTTGTAGTGCCAGGGGGCCTATAAGCCGAATTCTGTACCACTCCGAAGAGTGGCGACGGCCATCCATCTAGGGCAGCAATTGCTCACTGCCTCGAGCGACCTACCCGGGAGCGGAGCCGGACACCCCTAGCGCTCCCCTATTTGGTCTTGCTTCGGGTGGGGTTTGCCCGGCCGCCCTGTTACCAGGACGCCGGTGCGCTCTTACCGCACCATTTCACCCTTACCCCGAACCGAAGTCCGAGGCGGTCTGTTTCTGTTGCACTATCCGTCGGCTCACGCCGCCCGGCTGTTAGCCGGCACCCTGTCCGGTGAAGTTCGGACTTTCCTCCCGTGGACCACACCGAAGCGAGTCCACCGGCGGCCGTCCGGCCCCCTGGCAGAGGCCAGCGTAACGCCTCGATTGCCAAGCGTCCGAAACGCTAGGGCGCGCGGTACTCGCGCACGGCCTTCACGCGCTGCCACACCCAGCCGGTGAAGCCAACCGAGGCAAGCCCGCCGATCAGCAGCGTCCCCATCGCGCCAAGCGGCGTCGCCGAGAGCATGCCCACCCACAGCGTCCCGAGGTTATTCGCGGTCTGCGCCGAGAGCGTCTGCACGCTCAGCGCGCGACCTCGCATCTCGTCCGGCGTCGAGAGCTGCACGGTCGCCTGGCGCACCGTGACCGTGATCGCGTCCATGCCGCCGAGGCACGCGAGGAGCACGAGGCCGACCGGCAGGTAGTGGACCAGCGCGAACGGGAAGAGCAGCAGCGCGTAGATGCCGTGCGCGATCAGCACCATCATCCCGGTGCGCTTCACGTGGCGGAGGTAGAGCACGGCGAAGCTGCCGAGGATCGCGCCGACTGAGTTGGCGGCAGTGAGCAGGCCAACGGTCACGGCGCCGCCGTGGAAGAGCTGGTCAGCAAACACCGGGTACATCTGGCGGTAGAAGGAGACAACCGTCACGCCGGTGTCCATCAGGTAGAGCGCGGGCAGCAGCGGGTGGACTCGCACGTAGACGAGGCCCTCCCAGGTGCGACGCAGCAACGAGCCACCACTGGTGGCCGACGCCGTCGGCGTCGACTGCACGTTCATCATCATCGGGAAGATCACCGCGGGGACCGCAACGATCGTCGCGAGGACGAACGCGGCGTTGATGTTGGCGAACTTGGCGAGCGCCGCGAAGCCGAGCGGCGCGATCACGGTCGCGATCTGCTGCGACGCGAAGTTCGTCGTGACGGCGTCGACCATCTCCTCGGGCGGCACGGTGGCGCTCACGAGTGCGGCACGCGCGGGGTTGCCAAAGACCGTGCTCACCGAGAGCACGGCGGTCGCAATGTAGACGTGCCACGGCTCGAGCTGGCCCGAGAGCGCGAGCGCAGCCATGCCGCCGATGAAGATCAACGTGATGAACTGCGTGCCCGCGGTCAACAGCTTGCGGTCGAGGCGATCCGCCAGCGTGCCGCCGAACAGCAGCGCGGGGATCTGCACGACCAGCTGAATCAAGCCGAGGATGCCGAGCTGCGCGGCAGAGCCGGTCTTGTCGTACAGCCAGACGCCGGTGACGACGAGGCGCAGCTCACTGGTGATGATCGCCGCGACCGTGCCGGCCCACAGCAGTCGATACTGGGGGCGCGCGAGCGACGACCAGGAGCTCCGGCGCTTCGTGGGTGCGGTGTTCGAGGGTGCAGTCACCGCGGGATTATCCATACACACTCATGTTCGTTCCAGTTGCACACTGACATTGCTTGCTGACAGGACGTTTCACGATGACGGCAAACATCGACGCATCTGTGCTGCGGCCGAGCGCCAACGCGGTGTTCGCGGCCTACGAGTCGCTCGTCACGGCGAACCGCGAGCAGGTCGAGCGCGTGCGCGAGCTGATGCCGCCCGCGAACGGCGACTTCTGGGCCGACCGCGCACCTCGATTCCGGCCGGGCGAGCTCGATGCTCCCGAGGCGGACACGCTGCTCGAGCTGTCACAGCCCGGCGACACGTGGATGGACATCGGCGCGGGTGGCGGACGCTTCGCAGTGCCGCTCGCGCA
>JBAXNX010000191.1:0-3319 GCA_037133575.1 Chloroflexota bacterium | reverse complement strand
CGCACGGTTGACGGTCAGCGTGCTGCGGTCGACACCATGTACTACACGGAGTCCGAGATCGCGCGCATGGCGCACCTCGGCTTCCAGCTCGCGCGCTCGCGCAAGAGCAAGGTCACGAGCGTCGACAAGGCCAACGTGCTCGAGTCATCGCGACTGTGGCGCGAGGTCGTCGCGGAAGTGCGCCCGGAGTACCCGGACGTGGAGTTCGAGAACGTGCTGGTCGACGCGATGGCGATGCACCTGATCCGCCGCCCGGCGACCTTCGACGTGGTTATCGCGGAGAACATGTTCGGCGACATCCTCACCGACGAGGCGTCGATGCTGTCTGGCTCGCTGGGCATGTCGCCGTCGGCCTCGCTCGGTTCGCTGCGGCCGGACGGCACTGGCCTCGGTATGTACGAGCCGATCCACGGTTCGGCGCCGGACATCGCCGGCAAGGGCATCGCCAACCCGGTCGGCATGCTGCGCTGCACCGCGATGCTGCTCCGCCACTCGCTGGGCCTCGAGACTGAGGCGCAGGCGCTCGAGGCGGCCGTGGCAAAGGCGATCGAGGATGGCCTGCGCACCGCGGACATCGCCAACCCCGGCGAGCAAGTGCTCTCCACTCGTGAGATGGCCGAAGGCATCCTGGATCGACTCACCTAGGCTTCGGCTCAGGGACTAGCCGATTTGCGGGGCTCCTTTGGAGCCCCGTATCATTGTGTGGTGACTCAGAACACGAACACCTCGATCGACACGAAGGCGGTGCACGTCGTCCGGCTCTCCATGCCGGCGACGTCCATCATTCTCAGCCGCTAGCCACCTCCCTCGACGGGCTCGATGCATCGACCCCGTGAGGGGCAACGACGCACGCGCCGCATGTGGCGGCAGGATGTGGATGAGCCCGCAATGACGACTGACGCGACGACCCGCACGGTCTATCTCTACGACACGACACTCCGCGACGGCCTGGGCATGGAGGGCCTGTCGCTCTCCCTCGACGACCGCCTGACTCTGGTGCAACGCCTCGACGAGCTCGGGGTGCACTACATCGAGGGCGGCTACCCCGGTTCCAACGCGACCGACGCCGAATTCTTCGAGCGCGCGAAGGACCTGAATCTCCGCACCGCCCGCCTCGTGGCATTCGGTTCGACGCGCCGCGCTGGTGGCGACGCCGCGACCGACGCCGCGATCCAGGCTGTGTACCGAGCCGGGACGCCGGTGGTGACGCTGGTCGGCAAGTCCTCTGCCTCGCAGGTTCGTGATGTGATCGAGACGACCGAGGAAGAGAACCTCGCGATGATCGCGGACTCCGTCCGCTACCTCACGGAGCACGGCCGCGAGGTCGTCTTCGACGCCGAGCACTTCTTCGACGGCTACGCCGAGAACCCTGCGTACGCACTCGCTACGCTGCGCGCGGCCGCCGAGGCCGGCGCGGGCACAGTCACGCTGTGTGACACCAATGGCGGGGCGATGCCGGATGCGATCGTGGTGGGTGTGACCGCTGCGGTCGCTGCGGTGCAGTGCCACGTCGGCATCCACGTGCACAACGACGCCGACATGGCCGTCGCGAACACGCTGCTCGCCGTGCAACACGGCGCAACGCAGGTGCAGGCCTGTATCAACGGCTGGGGCGAGCGATGCGGCAACGCCAACATCGTCTCGGTGATCGCAAACCTCAAGCTGAAGATGGGTATCGAGGTCGTGACCGACGACCAGTTGCAGCGGCTCACCGAGGTCTCGCATGTGGCCTCGGAGCTCGCGAACTTCGCGCCCAACTCGCACCAGCCGTACGTGGGCGCGAGCGCGTTCGCGCACAAGGCGGGCCTGCACGTCGCGGCCATCACCAAATCGGCTGGCTCGTATACCCACGTCGATCCGTTGTCGGTGGGCAATGTCGAGCGCGTGCTCGTATCCGAGCTCGCGGGGCGACGCAACGTGATCCAGAAGCTGCGCGAGCAGGGCACGGACATCGAGCTGACTGACGACCAGGCTCGCGACATCCTCGAGCGCGTAAAGCAGCAGGAGTCGCGCGGCTTCCAGTACGAGTCTGCCGAGGCGTCGTTCGAGTTGCTCGTGCGGCGAGCGCTGGGTGGCTATACGCCGCCGTTCGACCTCGAGGACTTCATGATCGTGGAGCGCCGTCGTCACGACGCTTCGCGTGAGCGTACTGGCGAGAGCGAGATGCAGGCCGAAGCGATGGTGAAGGTGCGCGTGGGTGAGCACCTCACGCAGACCGCCGCGGACGGCAACGGCCCCGTGTCAGCCCTCGATGCCGCCGTGCGCCGAGCGCTCGTCGAGTCGTTCCCCGGACTGGAGAAGGTCGCGCTGCGCGACTACAAGGTGCGCATCATCAACCCCGGCGGGGGCGCGGATGCCGCCGTGCGCGTGCTGATCGAGTCGACCGATGGCGTGCACCTCTGGCGCACTGTGGGAGCCTCGACCGACGTGGTCGAGGCCTCATGGCTCGCACTGCAGGACGCGTATGAGTACTGGCTAGCCCGCTACCGCGACTAGCGAGTAGGGTTGAGCTCGAACGACGAAGCCGGGCTACGCGCCCGGCTTCGTGCTACTTGCGGCTGGTGTCGACATGTCTGCGTGAGCGGTGACGCGCAGGGTCTGCTCGTTGGTGCCGCGCCGCACGACGAGGTCGTACTGGGTACCAGGTGTGATCTTCGCGAGCAGGTCGCGGAGTGCGGTCGTGCTCGGCACATCTGCGCCGTTGACCTTCGTGATCACGTCGCCGCTCTGCACGCCCGCGTGCGAGGCCGGCGAGTCGGCCTGCACAGCGTCGACGCGCACCCCGCCCATCGAGGTCTGCACGCTCACCCCGAGCAGCGACTGCTGCGGCACGGGACGGGCGCTACCCGGCGCGGCGTTCGAGTCGCCCGGCATGCGGAGCGGTCGATCGGAGCGGTCGCGCATGTCGAAGGCGCGTCGGTCATAGCCGCGCATCATGGCGCTCTCGAATGGTCCGCCGTGACGCCACGGCCAGTGATCGACGATTACCACGAGCGAGGCGACTGCCATTAGCAGCGCGGTCGCGCCGATGAGAATCGGAAGTGCGTTACGACGCAGCACCAGCATTGGGGGCTGTCCTTCCAACCTGCTCGGCGCGCACGTTGCTTGACCGTTCAGTAGCGGCGACTGGAAGCCGCACAGAGAATACTGTGCCCGCGTCGCGCGAGGACTGCACGGTGACGTCGCCGCCGTGCGCCTGCACGAGCTCCTTCACGATCGACAGCCCGAGGCCGCTGTGTACCTGGCCGCCGCTGCACGTGCGCGCGCGGTCGACCTGGTAGAAGCGATCGAAGAGGTGCGGCAAATCATCGGGCGGAAT
>JBAXNX010000190.1:0-3332 GCA_037133575.1 Chloroflexota bacterium | reverse complement strand
CCCTACCTCGCGTGGACGGCCTTCGCGACCGCCCTCAACGCCGCCATCTACCTCCGCAACCGCTAATCTCACTCCGCAGGCGGGACATGCCCCCTATCACGGAGACCGAGGAGCGATGCCATCGCGGTTCTGCCGGCCCTGATAGAGCGCGGGATTGAAGTCCTCTGCTTGGACCTTGATGACACGCTGGTCGATACAGAAGCTGGCGCGGTCCTGCGTTTCAAAGCCGCGGTCGAACGCATTCGCGAGCTGCGACCAGACATCACGAGCCAGACCATCGAGGCAGCGACCGCGGACGCATTACTGACCCATCCGAGCGAAGGTCGCATGGCGAACTTCTTCGCCACTCTCCATCTCGAAGATCCAAGTCACGTCCAAATCATTCGCGAGGCGTACTTCGAAACCATGGCTAGCCAGCAGGCGCCGCTGTACCCGGGCACCGCCGATGTCTTAAGGCTCCTGAAGCGTCAGTTTCGGCTAGCGCTCATAACCAACGGACCGAGCCGGCTGCAGCGCGGCAAGATAGAACTCCACGGACTCGATTCCTATTTCGATTGGATTGTGATCTCCGAAGAATGCGGTTTCGAAAAGCCGCATATCGAGATCTTTGATCACACGCTCGGGTTGGCTGGCATTCCCTCGAAGCGCGCCGCTCACGCGGGAGATTCCCTCACTGCTGACGTGGTCGGTGCAAACAATGCGGGAGTGACTTCTATCTGGGTACGCAACGCACTGGTGCGAGGAAACCCAAACGGTTCGGAATCAGCCCCTCATTTCACCATTGCTCAGCTGGACGACCTCCTGAGCTAGTGCCTCGGCAGGCAACGCCCCCCCGAGTTCCACTCCGAAGGGGTCTGGGGGCTACGCCCCCAGTGGGGCCGCGGGGCGAAGCCCCGCACAAGGGCAGGAGGGTGGGCACAACACTGTCCGGCGCGGGGCCGCTTGCGGCCCACTGCGCCCGGCCTCGGCGCCAGCCGAGCCGTCCGAGTCCGACTCCACCGCCCACACAAAACGAGGCCCCCGCTCACGCGGGGGCCTCGCACCACCCAACCCTCAGGGCGAAGAGGGCGCTAAGCGCCCAGCTCGGCCAGCGACTCCCGCAGGCCATCGAGCCGACCACGAGCCGTCGCCAGCCGCTCCTGCTCCTTCGCCACGATCGCCTCCGGCGCCCGCGACGTGAAGTTCGAGTCACCCAGCTTCGCCTCGAGGGACGTCACCACGCCCTCGGCCTCCGAGATCTGCTTCCCCAGCCGCGCGCGCTCCGCGTCGGCGTCCACCATCCCGCCGAGCGGCACCACAACCCCACCGACATCGAGATTCGTGCGGACGACCTGCTCGGTCGGAACCTCGTCCCATGAGTCGACGACATGGAGCGGCTTCACCCGCGCGAGCAGCTCGATAATCCCCGCCGCCTTCCGGCCGTACTCGCCAAGCTCGGCCACGTTGTCCGCGACGGCCCACGCCTCGATCCAGCGACCGGCATCGACGCGCTTCTCGGCGCGAATGTTGCGGATCGCCTTCACCCAGTTCTGGATTGCGGCGAACTGCAGCTCCGCTGCATCATCGAAACGAGCGTCCTCCGCGATCGGATACGACGCCACGATCAGCGCGGGTGCGCCCTCCGAGTCCGGCCGCACCGAGACCAGCCGCTGCCAGATCTCCTCCGTCACGTACGGCATCGAGGGATGCAGCATCCGCAACGTGCGGTCGAGCACATGCACCAGCACCGCGAGCGGTGTGCGGTCGCCCTCGCGCACGCGCACCTTCGCTGCCTCGATGTACCAGTCCGCGAACTCCTCCCAGAAGAAGTCGCGCAGCTGACGCACTGCTTCACCCAGCTCGAGCTTCTCGAGCAGGTCACCAACGCTTGCCGCGACATGCTCGGTGCGTGACAGGATCCAACGGTCCTCGAGCGGAATGTCCGCGTCCGCCTCGGGCACATCGAGTTCGTCGTCTGGCTGCACCATCGAGATCACGAACCGCGATGCATTCCACAGCTTGTTCGCGAAGTTGCGCCCCGCCTCGAGTCGCTGATCAGTGATGCGCTGATCGTTGCCAGGCGACGTGCTCGAGATCAGTGCGTAGCGCAGCGCGTCCGTGCCGTACGTCGCGATCGACTGCAGCGGGTCAACCGTGTTGCCCTTCGACTTCGACATCTTCTGACCGTCGGGCGCGCGAACGAGCCCGTGCAGGTACACCGTCTCGAACGGCACGACGCCGTCCATGTTGTAGAGCGACAGCATGATCATGCGTGCCACCCAGAAGAAGATGATGTCGTACCCGGTCTCCATCACATTGGTCGGGTAGTACTTCAGGTCGGGCGCGCCGGCATTCGGCCAACCAAGCGTCGAGTGCGGCCACAGTCCCGAGGAGAACCACGTGTCGAGCGTATCCTCGTCCTGACGCACGTTCGAGGAGTGACACGCGCTGCACTCGGTCGGATCGACCATCACATCGTCAAGACTCGGCAGCGTCGTCGCGCCACAGTCGTCGCAGTACCACACCGGAATGCGGTGGCCCCACCAGATCTGCCGCGAGATCGTCCAGTCGCGGATGTTCTCCATCCAGTGCATGTACGTGCGCTCGAAGCGCGCCGGCACGAACTGGATCGCACCCGTCTCCACAGCCTTGATCGCCTCGCCAGCGAGGTCGTACTGCGTCGAGCCCGCCTCGGGACGCACGCGCACGAACCACTGCTCTGACAGCAGCGGCTCCACGATCGTCCCCGAGCGCTGGCAGTGCCCGATCGAGTGCGTGTACGGATCGACTTTCTCGAGCAGTCCACGCGCTTCGATGTCCGCGACGATCTTCGTGCGCGCCTCGAAGCGTTCGAGGCCTTCGTACACGCCCGCGTCGGCCGTCATCTTCCCGTCGAAGCCGATCACCGTGTGAATCGGCAGCGAGTGCCGCTGTCCGATCTCGAAGTCGACCGGGTCGTGCCCCGGCGTCACCTTCAGCGCGCCGGACCCGCCCTCAATGCTCACCGCCGAGTCCGCGATGATCGGAATCACGCGATCACCCGTCGGCACCTGTACGTGCTTCCCGATCAGCGCGCTGTATCGAGGATCCTCCGGGTGCACCGCGACCGCAGAGTCAGCCGGAATCGTCTCCGGCCGCGTCGTCGCGATCACGATGTAATCGCCGGTCGCCTGCTCCGCGTCGTCGACCACCGGATAGCGCACGTACCAGAACGAGCCGGCCTCGTCCTCATGCTCTACTTCGAGGTCCGAGATCGCAGTGCCGCAGTCGACACACCAGTTCACGAGGCGCACCCCGCGATAGATCAGCCCGTCCTGGTACAACCGCACGAACGTCTGCCGCACCGCCTGCTG
>JBAXNX010000189.1:0-3332 GCA_037133575.1 Chloroflexota bacterium | reverse complement strand
CCGACAGCATCCCCGGAATCACGAACCGCATGATCACGAGCAGACTCGCCGCGAGCCCCAACAGCGAAGTCGCCCCGATCACCCGCCCCGCCACGACCACCATCTCGACAAAGGCCAGCCCAAGGATCAGCAGCGCCCTGGTGCGCACTCGATCCACGATCAGGTACGCGTCCCCGTCCGGCCCCTGCACCGTGGAAAGCAGCACGCGGTCGCCCGGCTGCACTGTGAGCGAGCCGACGTCGTCCGGACTGCGGTCGCGTGTGACGGTGACTGTCTTGCCCTGCAACTCGACCGCGAGCCGTTCGTGCTCGATCTCGCCGCGTGGCGATGCGGTCGTGGTGCGCTCGAGCACCTGCGTGACGCGCCCTTCGACCGTTGCGCCAACGCCCTGCGGGATCGCTCGGGGCACGTCGAAGCCGGCGACAGCGGGCACCACGATGATCGTGAGCAGCAGGATGACGGCGATGCACCATCCCACGAACACCTGCGCCAGAGAGGGCCGTCGAAATCGCATCGCTGGAGTCTCGACCTCCCGCACGTGTGCGGCAATCTGCTAGCCGGAGCGCCCGGTAGAGGACCGCATCGCACCCCAACGGCCCTCGACGAGACCTCGTGCGATGGTCACATACGATTGACCGCCCATTCTACGGCTGGTACATGCTGCGGTCTGTCACGCTCGCGATCCTCGCGGCGCTCGGCTCGCTATGCATGGTCTGCACGCCGCCACCGGCGCGGCTCACCGTCACCGTCCACGAGCGCGCAACCACCGCGCACTACTCACGCGCGGGCGGCGGCCCGAGCGGCGGGAAGCGGTTCTGCTCTCGGATGTCTGAGCGCTGATGAAACTCGTAGAGCCAGCGCAGTTGTTCCCAGTCGCGATGCCGCTCAAGCGCCTTGCGCTGCGCGAGCTCTTCCGGCCCGAGCCGCACTCCGCGGAGCGCATCGCTCTTCGGCTCGCCGAGGATGTAGCAGGGCACCCACTCAGGGGCGACTTCCTGGTACGCGTAGTACGCGAGGTAGTTCTCGCCCACCACGAACATCTCGTCGACCTGATACGTGAGCAGGTTCTGGTACACACCACGCCGCATCTGCTCCACGACATGTCGATACACGGGCGCCCACGTTGCCGAGGTTGAGGGGTTGTAGTCCGTCACAAACGGCCGCACGAGCGCGCTCGGCACCATCGCCCAGTACCGCGTCACGACGCCGTCGAGCACGCTCCGCACCAGCACCACAAGATCAGGATCACGAGGTGGCGCGAGCTGCTCGCCACCGTGCACCTCTTCGATGCGCGGTGGCGACTCGTCAGCGTCCGGCGTCATGCGCGCTCAACCGAACCGCGCGCACGCCTCGAACGGTCGAGGTGTGTGGGCGGTTCGTATGCGGACCGTGCTTTTGCTTCCCCCAATCGGGTATCCGTTTGACGTCATCGCGAATGAGCGTGCGCTTGACTCGTGGCATCACCTACCGACTGAAACGCGTTCTAGCTAGAGGTTGGGCGCAATCCCTCGTCGGCTTGCCGAGTTATGCCGCGAAGTTCGCGGCAAGGTATGTCCGGAAATTAAGACATCGTTCAGAGCTAACGCTATGTCCGTAAATTAAGACATGGTGCAAATTAAGCGACTTGTCCGTATTTACGGACATCGTGCGAATAATGTACAATGTCTGTAAATCCAGACAGGAGGGACGCCGTGTCGGAAGAATTCCGTATCTACTCACCAGAATCCCTCGGGGCTGCCCTGAAGCACTACCGCGAGGAGTCCGGGTGGAGCCAGTCCGAACTCGCGCATCGGACCGGCCTCAATCGAACCTATCTATCCGAACTCGAAGGCGGGCACAGCACCGCACAGACGCGGCGGCTTCTCAAGGTCTTCCGTGAACTCGGCCTACGAGTCACTCTCGAAAAGGCAGACTGGTAAGTGCCCGACCAACTCGCGATCTGGCTCTACGGCCGAAAGGTTGCTGTGGTCGAACAACCACGGCCCCGCACTATGCGACTCGCCTACACGGCGGAAGCGATTGAGCACTTCACGCTGGGTACACCGCTGCTCTCGCTCAATTTGCCCTTGGTGACGACGAGCTACGCAAACGGAGTGACGACAGCCTTTCTCGACGGCTTACTGCCAGAGGGCGGCACACGCGACAGCATGGCCGCCAAGCTCGAGCTCGTAGCCAGCGATACCTTTGGGCTGATCCGAGAACTTGGTCGCGAGTGCGCCGGAGCGATCGTCGTCCTCCCGGACGACGGCAGCATCCCCACGGCTGACACGGTGCACACTGCGACGCCGCTCACAGACGAAGAAGTGGCAACCCTGATCGAGGGTCTGGAAGCGAACCCGCTCGGCGTCGACGTCAACGCCGACATCCGCATGTCGCTCGCAGGCGTCCAGGACAAGTTGTTGCTTGTTCGCCCTGCAGATGGAACGTGGGCACGGCCAACCAATGGTGCGCCATCGACGCACATCCTCAAGCCCGAGATCGGGCAGTACCCAGATACTGTCCAAAATGAAGCCTTCTGCATGCGAGTCGCGAAGCATGCAGGAGTTGATGTCGCCAACGTCGAGATCGTCCAGATAGCGGGGAAATCCGTGCTCGCCGTGCAACGCTACGATCGGCTCGTCGCACAGGACGGTTCCGTTCGGCGCATTCATCAAGAGGATTTCTGCCAAGTCCTCGGGATCCTACCGGACAAGAAATACGAAGCCGAAGGCGGCCCTAGCCTCCGACAAATTGCCTCCGTGCTGTCAACTGCATCAGCGGATCGCGATCCGCTTCGTAAACTGCTCGAGGCCGCCACGCTCAACCTGGTATTCGGGAACGCCGACGCACATGGAAAGAACTTTTCGCTACTGCATTCAGAGGCCGGACAACTGCACCTTGCCCCGCTCTACGACCTCGTGTGCACGCTGCTCTACCCGCCCCTCACCACCAAGTTGGCGATGCACGTCGACTCAATCCAGCTCATGGAACGGGTCACGACCGATCGCCTGCTGAACGAGGCGGTCTCTTGGGGTCTCCGTCGCGACGCCGCAGAAACAATCGTGCACGAACTGCTCGAGCGCCTTCCGGCTGCCATCGAGGCTGCATCTCGCGAAATCGAGGCATTACCTGCAGCGTTGCCAAAGCTCATCACGGCACGCTACGAATTGTTCAAACGCACCTAACCGACCGCGCTTCCCCGACCACACGTATGCTCCCAGTCACGATGCCGCTCGAGCGCCTCGCGCTGCGCTAGCTCTTCCGGCCCGAGCCGCACGCCGCGAATCGCGTCGCTCTGCGGCTCGCCGAGGATGTAGCAGGGCACCCACTCGGGCGCGACTTCCTGGTACGCG
>JBAXNX010000188.1:0-3343 GCA_037133575.1 Chloroflexota bacterium | reverse complement strand
CGCCGAGCAGTGACTTCATCCCGTTGTAGCCCCCGTGCCCGCCCTGCGCGCGAATGCGCACCTGCCCGACGGGGAGGTCGATGTCGTCATAGATCGCGAGCAGCTGGTGCGAGTCGATCTTGAGGCGGCGGAGCTCAGCCGCGATCGGCGGCCCGCTCTCGTTCACATACGCACGCGGGCGCCCGAGGTAGACCGTGCGCCCATCGATGTCGACCTGTGCCGTCTCCATCTTGCCGTGTCGCTCGAAGTCCGCCTTGTAGCGACGGGCGAGCACCCGAATCAGCCACACACCCACGTTGTGGCGCGTCGAGGCGTACTCGGCGCCGGGGTTGCCGAAGCCAACGATGTACTCAGGCCGCACGATCGGTTCACTGGTCACGCTCGCATCGTCGCGGCCCGCCCAGCGCTCGCGCAACCGTTGGCCCGAGGACGCCTCCCAAGGTCATGCGATGGAGTCAGGCGATGAGCTGCTCGATGTGCGCAGTCAACCGTGCATCGAGGATGCGCTCGAGCCCATCGACGTCGGCAGCCGTGAGCGCCTGCAGCAGCCGATCGAGCGCAGGCACCTCCTCGCGGTCGAGCACGAGGTGTGCGGCATGCTGAGCGAGTCGGCGGCGCTGCACCTCCAGCGCGGCGCGTACCGCAGCCGCGGCGTTTCGAGCGTCCTCGATCGCTGGGTGGCGAGCGCCAAGTGTGACGTCCGAGGTGCGTGCAGCCTCCTGATCAGGCTCCTCGGCAAGCGCACTCAGACGCCCACCCGAGCGGTCGAGCGCGTGCAACGCAATGATCCCGGTCGCACGCCCGATGCCCGCAAGTGCGTTGAGCTGACGCAGTGCGTTGGCGGTGACTTCGATGGATTCGAGGTCGCGCAGGGCCGCTCGGGATGCAGCGACGACAGCGTGGTAATGGTTCGCATATGCGCCGCGGTAGCGACGGATCCAGCCGCGCACTGCGACGAGTGCCGGGCCGAAGTCGTCGGGCGACTCGTAGTAGCGCCATGGGCTGGCCTGTTCGAGTAGCGCGCGTCGATCGAAGGCAAAGTCGAGGAACTCGGCGTTGTCAGCGATCTCAGCGTCACGCAAGAACCGCAGCGTCGAGGCGACCTCGGGCCCATCAGCCGCGAGGCGCTCGAGCAGCACCTCATACGCGAGCGCATCTGCATCGGCAAATGAACACCGCAGCCAGCGCTCACGCGCATCAGACTCCAGGCTGACGAACGACGCGAGCACCGAGCTCGTGACGGAATAGCGACGGACAGTCAGCGCGCAACGTGCGGCTTCGTAAGGTGCAGGGACCGGCGCAAGAATCGCACTCGCGGCGGCACGTATGTATTCGTCGACGGATACAGCGGTGGTGGTGAAATAGGGCGAGGCATCCCAGAGCCCCGTTGTCGTGCCTACCTCGGACGCCGCATACACGGGTACAGCTTCAGCGACTCGGAGCGGCACGTCCTCGATCGCCTCAATGCGCAGCCAACCGGGAAGATCGTCGAGGTCCACCGGCGTCTGGAGCTCGACGATGCGGACATCGGCGATCTCACGAGCGGGTGGATCGAGGTAGGCAGGATCCCAGGCTGCGGCGCGAACGCGCTCGACGGCGAAGAGCGTGCCTCGGGGATCGCGGACGTATTCGATGGTCTGTTGAGGGGTGTCGGTGGTCACGTCCTCATAGGTACTCGTGCCGGAGGAACTCGTCAAGAACTGCTGTTCTCTTGACCATCAGCGCCCTTGCCTCGCCGGAGAGGCCGAATCGCCGCGACACACACCCGCAGAGCCACACTCCCACGTCTGCTACCGTGCGCGAATGACCGCAAGCGGCCCCACCACGACCGAGCGGCTGAGAGTCGGCCTCTTCACCGACTCCTTCGTCCCCAGCCCCAACGGCGTCGCCAACTCCGTCTACCTTGCCCAGCGCGAGCTCAACCGCCTCGGCCACGACGCCTACGTCATCGCCCCCACCCACCCCGACGCACCAAGCGACGAGGACCGAGTGCTGCGCTACCCCAGTGCCGCCTACCCCTTCTTCGACGAATACCGCATCTCACTCCCATGGGGCCCGAAGCTGCCGCGCTTCGACGTCATCCACACCCACACCCCGGTCACCCTCGGCGTCTGGGGCAACGTCCTCGCCCACCGTCGTCGAGTACCGCACGTCAGCACCTACCACACCCACATCGAGGGCTACACGCACTACGTCCCTGGCGCGTCGATGCTCGACAAGCGCATCGGCGTCGCGCGCCGCTTCGTCCACGCCTTCTACGATCGAGCCGACCTCGTGCTCGCCCCCAGCAACGCCATCGCCTCGATGCTCGACGCCTACAAGCTCCGCCCACCCACGCGCGTCGTCCCCACCGGCATCGACATCGAGCTGCTCACCGGCGCACCCGACCCCGACCGCTCGCCCTGGCCCGCCGCCGCGCGTCGAGTCCTCACCGTCAGCCGCCTCGGCAAAGAGAAAGACCTGCCGACGCTGCTCCAGGCGATCGCCCGCATCGCCGCGCACATCGACGTCCACCTCGTCGTCATCGGCACCGGCCCCGACGAAGCCGAGCTACGAGACCACGCCGCCGCCCTCGGCATCGGCCAGCGCGTCACCTTCCTCGGCCGCATCCCCTATGCCGAGATCGGCGGCTACTTCCGCCAGGCCGAGGTCTTCGCATTGCCCAGCAGCACCGAGACGCAGTCGCTCGTCCTGCTCGAGGCCGCCGCGCTCGGCATCCCCACCGTCGCCATCCGCGCCCTCGGTGCCGCCGAGCAGGTCGACGACGGCACCACCGGCTACCTCACCGAGCCTGGTGACGTCACCGGCTTCACCGCGCACATCGCCGAGCTCCTCACCGACGACGCGCTCCGGCGTCGCATGGGCGACGCCGGCCGCGTCCTCGCCCGCCGCCGCTCCGCCACCACCGCAGCCGCACAGCTCCTGCAGGCCTACCGCAGCGTCCTCGCCGTCCCCCACCCCGCCTAACCGCGACGAGACTTCGCTCCGAGTGCGACTGCACACGAACGTATCGCGTCGCCTCGTGCCGCCCTGAGGCATAGCTCGGGCCATCACCTACGCGCGGGCGATACACGAGCAGTGCCTCACGCGCTCCGCAGGGTCGAGGGGCGAGGCTCTCGTGGGGACTGGAGGCGAAACCCCCACCAAGGACAGATGCCGCGTACAACACCCAGCTAACCGAGGCTGCCGGCGAACCGACCCAGCCCTGCCGGATCATCCAGCCTGAATGGTCTGAGCTGCAATCCGAAGTGCAGGGACCAAGCCCTGCATCGAAGGGCGGTAGACGAGCACTGTCTGGCACGAGCAACCCTCATCTGGACCACTCGCAGCTGCGCGGAACAGG
>JBAXNX010000187.1:0-3372 GCA_037133575.1 Chloroflexota bacterium | reverse complement strand
CGCAAGAGGGCATGTGGGCGCTGCCCGGCGGGCGATGGGATGGCTCGACGGGACTTGAGGATGCGGCTGAGGCGAAGCTGGTCGAGGAGACCGGCGCGCGCGACCTCTACCTCGAGCAACTGTTCACGTCCTCGAACCTCGACGCGACGCAGCCGAGCCTTGCCGTGGCGTACTTCGCGCTCGTCGACTCGAAGCTGGTGCGACTGCGTACGTCCGAGGAGTGGCCGCCGGCGTGGCATCGCGTGGACGCACTCGAACCACTCGCGTTCGACAACAACGAGGTGATCGCGCAGGCCGTCGAACGTGTGCGCGCGAAGCTCGAGTACACGAACATCGCGTACGGCCTGCTGCCGGAGCAGTTCACGCTGCGTGAGCTGCAATCGGCGTACGAGGCGATCGCGGGCGCGACCCTCGACCGCCGCAACTTCCGCAAGCGCATGCTGAGCACCGGCATCATCGAGGCGACGGGTGAGCAGCGCCGCGAAGGCGCGCACCGCCCCGCACACCTCTACAAGTTCACCTCGCGCCAACCAGTCTTCCTCTAGGGGCCTTTGGCCCTTCTCGCCCAGCGCAACGTGACGATCACTCAGAACCCGAGCGCCCAGAGTGTTTCACGTGAAACACTCGATTCGGTCTACGCCTCTTAGTGACTGATCCCTCTTGCAGATCAGAACGGCCGCACGATGCACGTGCGGCCGTTGTCGTTGTCGCTAACGATCGTTGCGATGGGCGAAGAGTAGCGAAGCTACTTCCACTCGTAGAGGCGGGTGGTCATGTTGCCCTCGGCGTCGACGTCTTGCTCGCCGATGATGAGCACACCGTTGAGGCGTGCGAGCGGGCCGTCGGTCGGCGCCTGACAGGCGGCCGAGAACACGACGTGCGTCGACATGCCCTCGCCGGTCATGGTGCCGATGCCGTGCTGGTTGTAGATCACGCCGCCGTGCGTGCCGAAGAGCATGCCCTGGCCGCTGCCGTAGGTCTGGCCCGGCACACGCTCGAAGGTTTCGAGGGTGCTCATATCCTGCGCGGGCTCGCCCAGCAGCATGCCCTGACCCGCGTACGAGATCTCCATCTTGATGTAGCGGTAGTCGTCGCCGGGCAGCACGCGCATCCCGGTCGTCTTGCCGTGGAACTCGCCAACCATCTCACCGAGCATGTCGCTCTCCCTTCGCAAACCTCGAGGTCTGTATCTCGCGAGGCATGTTGTACGGGGCGAGCGTAAACGACACGTGCTAATGCGCGGGACGCGTCCCGGTCGCGGGGATGCGATCCGGGTCGTCTCGCCACTCGCGGTACGAGACCCACATCAGCCAGACGAACGAGGCGGCCGCGGCGATGCCGAGTGCGATCAGCAGCGGCGCGTTGCCGAGGTAGCCGGCGATCGCGAGGCCGACACCACCGACCACGAACACACGGCCACCGAGGCGGTTCGTGGCCTCCCACGAGCGCGCGCTGGCGAGCGTCCACGGCGTGCGCACGCCGACGAAGTAGTTGGGGCGCACCTTGCCCATGACGTTGCCGATCACGATGAGCAACAGCCCGACACCGACCGGCACCCAGCGACCGGGGTTCTCCGTGGAGCCCAGTGCGACCGAGATCACGAACGCCTGCATCGCGCCGAGCGCAATGGTGATGGCGAGACGGATCACGCGGAACGGGCCTGCGAACGACTCGTAGTTCGCGCGTGCGGGGTCGATGCGCGGCAGCAACAGCAACAGCAGGTACACGCCGCTTGCGAGCAGCGGCACGAGCAGCAGGCCCTCGAAGCGGCCGCCGTAGCCGTTCGGCTGGCCGTGGAGGTCCCAGTGGATCGGGATGGGCGGCGTTGCCTGTGGCCACGCCCATGCGGCCGCCGCGAACATCGCCGCGAGGACGAGCAGGTGCGGCCACTCCACGCGCCACGACCAGAGCGGGCGGCGGGCGGTCTCGTCGTTGCCAGTGGTGGGAGTGGTCATCGTCGTCGCTCCTGAGCTCGAGCCTTCGAGGCGCGCGTGCGCCCGCCGAGCAGCTCCAAGACCGCGTCCACGGTCTCCTCGAACACCGAGAGGCTGAGCCCGTACACGAGGCGCGTGCCCTGGCGCTCGGCCACGATCAGGCCGGCCTGCTTGAGCACGGCGAAGTGCCCCGACATGGTCGACTTGGCGAGGTCGAAGCGCTCCGCGATCTCACCCGCGGTGAGCGAGCCCTCTTCGCGGAGCAGGCGGAGGATGCCGCGCCGCGTGGGGTCGCTCATGGCACGAAAGACGTCGTCGATGGCCACGTGCTCGCCTCGGTAGTTCGGTTGGCGATATTCGGTTATTCGCCAACTACCGAATTATAGCACGAGGCAACGCGCGGCGTCGTAGATTCGACAACGCGACACGTTTAGAAGGAGCGCCAGAGTGGCGAAACTCTATGATCCCGATCTCAACGGTCAGCTTCATTTACGCGACTCGCTCGTACTTTTTGTGGACTTACTTGGAACGAAAGCTCAGTCGGCTAAGTCGGCGGCGGATCAGGAGAAGCACCTCAACGATCTAAACAGCGCACTCGACGCGGCGCTGAAGAGGTCGTTCAGCGACGACGACGTCGACGACTGGTTTCACGCGATCGCTTTCACAGACAACATCGCTCTCGGATGTCCGATCCAGCCTGGGTCTGATGGCGAGAACGAGCTTTCGGTGGTGCTTAATGCCGCGACTTTTTTCCAATGGGGTATGGTCGAACGCGGATTGTTCTTCCGCGGTGGTCTAGCACTTGGGAAGGCTTCGTTCAGTAACCGCTTTGCTTTTGGTCCAGCTCTCGTCGAGGCCTACAAACTCGAATCGACGAAAGCCAAATGGGGCCGAATTCTGATCAGTCCGGGTTTACGGCCAATGATTAAGAATCAGATGCTGAACTATCGCAAAGGTGGGCTCGGACCGCCTCATACGGAAAGCATTTACATCGCCGATGACGCGATGTTTTTGAACTACCTCGACTTACTGGCCGCCGACGGCGAGGAGCACCTTGGGCTCCCTCGACATCGCGACGTTCTCCTCAATGCATTGAGGCATTTCCGGCGGAACCAGAAGATTCGCGAGAAGTACCTCTGGGCAACCGCCTACCACAACTACTTCTGTCGACAGCACGGCATGGATGAGTACCGGATATCGGGATGGTCAGGCACTGAGAAGTACGAGGATGCGTTTCGACAACTTCAAATAAGGCGGCCAGCCCCCTAGGCCTAGCCCCGCCTAGCCCATACCCCGTACGGGCTTCCTGAATTGACCCGCTTGCCCACTTCGCGTACTATCGACGCAGCCTACTTTGTGTACCTCATACACAGCGCGGTAGGCCCCCAGCGCAGAACCTTCGAGGTACGCGACATGGCTGAATTGCTGACCCTGACAC
>JBAXNX010000186.1:0-3401 GCA_037133575.1 Chloroflexota bacterium | reverse complement strand
TGACAAGGCGCCGTGGAATGGTCGCCAGTTCACCGCTGAGGACGTCGCTTGGAATATGGAGCGCATCGGCGGTCTCTACGCCGAGAAGCTCAAGATCCCGTTATCCGCGTTCCAGCGCGCCTCGATGGTCGGCAACATCCAGAAGGCCGTGGCAGTCGACCCCACGACCGTGAAGGTCACGCTCTCGAAGCCGAACTCGTCGTTCTTCAACGGCCTGATGGACACGCGCGTCCCATTCGCGCCGCGTGAGATGGATGACATTGGCTGGACCGACCCGATGAAGATGGGCGGCATCGGCCCGTACCAGATCACCTCGTCCATCAAGGACCAGGCGATGACCTTCAAGAAGTTCGACAAGTACTTCCGGCCGGGCGAGCCGCATTTCGACAACTACAACATCCCGATCGTGCCCGACCGCACGGCGACGATTGCGGCGTTCCTGAGCGGCCAGAACAACCTGATCACGAACCTCGTGCCGACCGAGATCGACTCGATCCGCAAGGTGAAGCCGGACTCGCAGCTCTATAGCTGGATCGACTCCAACTGGAACCATTTCCGACCGGGCATGGCGTACGAGCCGTTCCGGGACTTCCGCGTGCGCAAGGCGATCTCGCTCGCCATGGATCGCAACGCGCTGAGCGATGCGTACTACGGCCCGGGTTGGGGCTATCAGTCCTCGATGTGCCCCGGTTACCCCGAGGCGTGGCGCCCCGAGAAGGTCAAGGCACTGCCCGGCTACAACCCGGACACGAAGGCCGCGGACCGTGCCGAGGCGGCCAAGTTGCTCACCGCGGCCGGCTACCCAAACGGCAAGGGCCTCGACTGGGACATCATCTTCACGGCAAGCACGGGCTCGAGCGTCGCGAACGACGACTCGACTCGGTTCATCGCGCAGATGCAGTCGCAGTTCCCGGACATCAAGATCGTGATCAAGCCGCTGCCTGACAGTGCGACCTTCGCAACACAGCAGGCGGCCGGCAAGTTCAAGATGGTGGCGTACACCATCACGGCGGCACCGGACGCGGTCGTCGAGATGACCTCGCAGTACTACACCGGTGGCAGCCGCAACTACGGGCAGTTCACCGACAAGAGCCTCGACACGCTGCTCGACAAGGCGCAGGTCGAGCTCAACAAGGACGCTCGTACCAAGTTGATGGACGACTTCCAGGGCAAGTTCGAGACGGACTGGATGCCGATGTACGTGCTCCGTGCCAACCCGGCGCGGCACTTCATCCCCGGCAACGTCGGTGGCTACGACACCGTCGCCGGCACCTGGTACGGCTACTCGTACTACACGAAGGCGTCGCGCTGGTTCTACGTCGAGGCGTAACCCTCGAGGTATGCATCGCATGCACTACACAGAGAGGCGGCCATATGGCCGCCTCTCGCTGCTATCCCTGTGGCACATGTAGCGCGGCGCTATTCCTCCGCGCCGACCGCTTCCAGTGAGGCCCCGCGGGCGGTCTCGCGCGTTGCGTCGTTGGCGCGCTCCCGTCGCCAGTTCAGCAGCACGTCGTCGCGCAGGAAGTACGCCATGATCACGCCCGAGCCAGTGATGATCGTCTGCAGCCAGAACGCCTCGCGGAACGCTCGGAGCATGAACGGCAGCGGTGCCGTGCCACCGGCGATCGAGGAGCCCTCGGGTGCGCCGTGCAGCACCAGACTCATCACGAGTACCGACGTGAGGATGGCGGTGACAAACGAGCTGTTCACGCGGATGAACATGTTCATCAGGCTCGTTGCTCGCGGCATCTGGCCTTCGGGCACGGTATTGAACGCGACGACCTGAATCGTCTGCCCGCACAGGCCGAGCGCCATGCCGCGCAGGATGATCAACGCGATGATCGGTACGACACCGGTATCAGCGGTCAGCCTCGTACAGAAGATTGTTGTCAGTGTGAGCGCGGTGAGGCCGGTCATCACCAGCGGTCGCGGTCCGAAGCGGTTGTAGTTGCGTCCCGCGAGATTGAGCGTGATGAAGCTCACGATGCCCTGCGGCAGCAGCACGAGGCCGGTCTTCGACGCGCCCCAGCCGTGCGCGGTTTGTAAGAACAGCGGCAGCAGATACTGCAGACCGAACAGCGAGAACTGCGTCACGCCCTGGATCGCGACACCGAGGCGGAACATCGGTGCTTTGAACAATCGCAGCTGCAGCATCGGGTCGCTCTGGCCCAGCTCGACGCGCACGAACGTCACGGCAGCGACGACGCCGACGATCAGCAGCCCGACCACCAGTGGTGAGCCCCAGCCCGACTCGGCGCCTCGACTCAGGCTGAGCAGCAGGCTCGGGAACGCGATTGCACCGAGCACGAACCCCTTCGTGTCAAGGCGCAGTCCGACCTTGCGCTCGGTCTCCTTCAGTAGCCATGCAGCCAGTCCGAAGTTGATCAGGCCGATCGGCAGGTTGATCAGGAAGATCCAGCGCCATGACGCGTACTGCACGAGGTAGCCACCGACGGTCGGCCCGAGCAGCGGTGCGAGCAGCACGGGCAGACCAAGCATGCCCATGAAGTACCCGCGCTCGAGCGGGGTAATCATGCTGAAGACGATCGCCATACCGAGTGGCTGGAGCATCCCGCCACCGAGGCCTTGGATCACGCGGAACGCGATCAGGCTTGGCAGGTCCCACGCGAAGCCGCAGAGCACGGAGCCGGCGGTGAACAGCACCAGCGTGATCACGTAGAGGCGCTTCATCCCGATGCGCTCACCGAGGTACCCGGTGAGCGGGATCACGATCGCCAGCGCCAAGATGTACGAGGTCAGCACAAGCTGGCCGTTGCCGACGTCCGCCTTGAAGTCACGCAACATGCTCGGCAGGGCGATGTTCACGATCGTCGAGTCGAGGATCGACATGAACGAGCCGATCGTCGTGACGGCCAGCGGGAGCCATCGTGGGTCACGCCAGGTGGGCTTCAGGGATGCGGCCGCGTTGGACGCCATGATTCGCCTCCGGTGGGGGTGGACGTTCACGTAATCGTCTGATTATCGCTGACGTAAAGGTATCACGCGCGTGAGGCCCGGCCGGGCAAGAATTGCTAAAGCGCGTAGAACAAGTGTTTCACGTGAAACAAATTGATAAGGCATGTGACATCTGCACTGCGCATCATCGCCGCCGACTAGGCGCTCACCGCCGCGTAATCCAGGCCGCCAACACGGCGAACCGCGCTCGCACGACGCTGGCACCTCCCGCTGAAGATCGTCCGTGATCCTCCAGCTATGCCCCGGCTGCCTGACCGATGGCGTCGAGGCGCTGATGCGCATCTTCGACCGATGGGAGCAACGCTAGCCTGACGTGCGGCGCTCCGCGACTCGAGGACGTACACGACGTACCCTCACAGCGAGCGACGGCAGGAGGCGGCCATGAGCCAGATGCGTGTCTACACGCGCACCGGTGACGACGG
>JBAXNX010000185.1:0-3462 GCA_037133575.1 Chloroflexota bacterium | reverse complement strand
CTGCAGCCCGGACGCGGCGCCCGAGGCGCGCAGGTCGCGCAGCTCCTCGATGAGATTCGCCGGCTCGACGCCGCCGGGCAGCGAGAAGCGATTGCGCACGTCCGCCTCGCGCGTCCCGAGCACGGGCGCGTCCACCGTCACCATGATCGCCTCGTAGCCCGCGGCCTCGGCGCGACGCACGAGCGAGGCCGTGAGCTCGCGGTCGCGCAGCACGTAGAGCTGGAACCACTTCGGAGCATCCGAGGTGCGCGCGACATCCTCGAGGCTCACGGACGAGAGCGTGCTCAGCGTTTGCGTGACACCTGCGTCGCGTGCCGCCTCGGCAACCGAGAGCTCGCCGAACGGGTGCGCGAGGCGCATGAACGCGGTCGGCGCGATCACGATCGGCAGCGCGTGCCGTCGCCCGAGCAGCTCGACGCTGGTATCGGGCTCGCCCACGCCGCGCAGCACGCGGTAACGCAGCGTCAGACGCTCGAACGCTTCGCGGTTGCGGCGCATCGTGACCTGGTCGCCGGAGCCCGACGCGAAGTAGTCGTACGACATGATCGGCAGCAGCTCGGCGGCTGCGCGCTCGTAGTCGGCCAGGTTCAGCGGGGTCGAGCTCGGTGAGGTGTTCACGCCGCCATCTTCGGGCCTCGCCCGGCCTCGAACCACTACCCCTCACGCGTACGTCACCGTGTTCACACTCAGGGCCGCAATTACACTCGTCGCTCGCCCAGGACCGGAGAACCGCATGACCCCGCCCGAGCCGTCCGCGCGCCCCGCAGACCTCGAGGCAGCACACCCGGCGACGAGCAACAAGGTGTTCTACGGCTGGTGGATGGTGCTCGCCGCGGCGGGCTTGCAGGTGATTCAGGGCGCGACCCTCGGCCAGGCCTTCGGCGCGTACGTCGTCGTGCTGCGCGACGAGTTCGGCTGGAGCAAGACCATCCTCTCGGCCGCCTCCTCGCTGCGCGAGATGGAGTCGGGCGTGCTCGGCCCGATCCAGGGCGTACTGCTCTCGCGCTACGGACCGCGGCGCATCGCACAGCTCGGGCTGATCATCTTCGCGATCGGCTTCGTGCTCTTCAGTCGCATCCAGAACGTGCCGCAGTTCTTTGGCGCGTTCCTGATCATGTCCGTCGGCGCAAGCATGTCCGGCTACCTCACGCTCACCTACTCGATGGTGCAGTGGTTCGAGAGGCGTCGCGCGACCGCACTCAGCCTCACCGCCGCCGGTGGCGCGATCGGCGGACTGTTGGTGCGCGTGACGGTGCTCTCGATGGAGAACTACGGCTGGCGACAGACCGCCGTGTTCTCCGCGATCCTGCTACTGGTCGTCGGACTGCCACTAGCACAGTTCATCCGCTGGCGGCCCGTCGATCACGGCCTGCACATCGACGGCATTGCGCCCGAGGCTGACGTGATCCAGCAGGTGACGAGCACCGGCGCGGCGATCTCCGCCGACGGCACGCGCGACTTCACGCTGAAAGAAGCGATGCGCACGAGGCAGTTCTGGTTCGTCGGCTTCGGGCACGGCTCGGCGCTGTTCATCGTCGCCGCCCTCAACGTTCACCTCATCTCACACCTGCATGAGAGCCTCGGCTTCACGCTCGGGTTCGCAGCCACCCTCTCACTGACACTGCCGCTGCTGTTCCTCGTCGGCACGCTGCTCGGCGGGCCGATCGGCGACCGCTTCAGCAAGCGGTGGGTCGCGGTCGGCTGCATGTGGGCGCACGCGATCGCGATCATCGGCCTCGCCTACGTCACCACCGTGCCGCTCGTGCTCGCCTTTGCCACGCTGCACGGCCTCGCGTGGGGCCTCCGAGGTCCGCAGATGGCCGCGATCCGCGCCGACTACTTCGGCCGCACCCACTTCGCGACGATCCTCGGCGTCTCGAACGCACTGATCATCATCGGCACGATCAGCGGCCCAGTCATCGCGGGCTTTGTCTACGACGTGACCGGCTCCTACCGCATCGGCTTCAACATCCTCGCGGCGCTCGCGACCGCCGGCTCGCTGTTCTTCATCCTGGCGCCGGCGCCGAAGCGCCCGGTCGCCGAGGCCGCCGCGTAGCCCGCTCCACCTCGTACCATTGGCCCAGTAACTCTGTATCGAGGAGGCGCGAGCATGGCGATGCGCGTCGAGCGTTCCGTCGACATCAACGCGAGCCCGGAGACGGTCTACGGCATTATGGCCGACGTCGAGCGCTGGGCTGAATGGACGCCGTCGATCGTGCGTATCGAGCGCCTCGATAGCGGCGAGTTCGGCGTCGGCAGCAGCGCACGAGTGTGGCAGCCACGCTCGCCCGGCGCGCTGTGGCGCGTGACCGAGCTCACCTCGAACCATGGCTTCGCCTGGGAAGCGCCGCGGCCCGGTATGTACGGCTGGGGTGGACACTACGTCGAGGCCCTGCCACAGGGCGGCTCCCGTGCCACGCTGATCTTTGAGGCGAAGGGTTGGTTGGCCGCGCTGATCTGGCCGCTGATCGGCGGCACTGCGAAGAAGTTCGTCGAGTGGGAAGCGGCCGGCCTTAAGCGTCGCGCCGAGGATCCCACCTACCGCATCACCTAGTCCCGAATCCACTAGATACGAGAGGGGCAACACATGGCACTCGAAACTCGCACGCTCGGTCGCACTGGCCTCGAGGTCACACGCCTCGGTTACGGCGCGATGTCGCTCGACCCCGACCGCTTCGGCCCAGTGAGCCCCGAGCAGGCCACGGCCATGCTCAACGCGGTGCTCGACGCCGGCATCAACTTCATCGACACCTCGCCCGACTACGGCCCCTCCGAGGAGCGCATCGGCGACGCGATCGCGTCACGCCGGAGCGAGTACTTCATCGCCACCAAGGTCGGCTGCCCGATCGCGCCATCGGCCGGCCGCGGCCACGTCTACAACCGCGAGAACATCACCGCAGCGGTCGACCAGAGCCTGGCGCGCATGCACACGGACTACCTCGACCTGGTGCAGTTCCACGGCAACCCCTCGCCCGAAGTGCTGGAGCAGGGCGAGGCGATCGAGACGCTGCGCGACCTGCAGCAGGCCGGCAAGATTCGCTCGATCGGCGTCTCTGGCGTGCTACCCGAACTGCCCTCGCAGATCGCGATGGGTGTCTTCGACGCCTTCCAGATCCCGTACTCGGTGCTGCAACGCGATCACGAGGCGCTGATCAGCGAGGCGAAGCGCGCCGGCGCGGGCACGGTGATCCGAGGCGGCGCCGTACGCGGCGCGGCGGCGAAGGATTGGGACGTGCGTCGCCTGCCGGAAGTCGCCGCCGAGCGCCCACGCGAGCTCTGGGAGGCCGCGCAGCTCGACGAGCTGCTGGACGGCGCCTCGCGTATTGAGTGGACGCTGCGCTTTACGTTCTCGCACCCGGACCTCGACACGACGATCGTCGGTACCGCGAACCCCGACCACCTGCGCGGCAACATCGATGCGCTCGCGAAGGGGCCGCTGCCAGCGGATGTCGTCGCCGAAGC
>JBAXNX010000184.1:0-3467 GCA_037133575.1 Chloroflexota bacterium | reverse complement strand
GGCGGCATCTGTTTGGTGCCGACCGACCCACACTCGATTGGTTCGAGACGACGGTCGATGCACGCGGAGAGATCTCGGTCGACCTCGGCAAGCGACATCGCACTGAGTATGCGAACACGGGAAGCAGCGGCGGACCTGGAAAGTCGTCGCCGAACGCGACCCCCACTCCGTCACCAGCTGCCACACCTGCACCCGCAGGCTGCTAACACAACGAAGCCCGCGCGGTGCGCGGGCTGGTGCCAGCAACCTCGAAGGCTCGCGCTAGCCGCCGGGCTTGGACTTCAGGATGTCCTCGTGGTTGGCGTAGGAGTCGTGGGTCGTCGTGCAGTTGATGCAGACGAAGTTCTCGCACGACATGCAGGCCTGCACGGTGGCGGCTTTGCAGTGGTAGCAGGGGCCGACTCGAGTGGTCTCGCGGTAGTACATGCCATCAGTTTAGGCCACTCGTGGCCTTGTCGCCCATCTTCGCGATCGGCGGCTCGCGGTCCTCGATCGCTGGTCTCCTAGCGGAGCGCCCGACTTGGCTCACTCGGAGGCGACGAGCTCGGCGATGGTGTGCGCGGCGATGCCGGCAAGCGCGGGGTTGGTGTCGCGGTAGTAGGGGTAGGCAGCGATGGCCTGCCACAGCGACCAGCCGCGGCCGCGCTGCCACGCAGCGTCGTCGAGGCCGACCGCTGCGCGGAACGCCTCGCGGGCTGCGTCACGGGTTGGGCCGGTGAAGACGCTCCATGCGGGCTGGAGGTCGCACGCGGGGTCGCCGACGGCGAGGCAGCCGAAGTCGAGCACGCCGGCGAGCTGGCCGTCGCGGACGAGGAGTTTCGCGGGGAGCAGGTCGCCGTGCAGCCACCTCGGCGGTTCGGACCAGGGGGCAGCGCTGACGGCGGCGGCCCAGATCGCGGTCAGCCTCGACGCATCGAAGTTGGGGGCGATGTCGTCGACCTCGACGATGCGAGCACGGGTGCGCTCGTCACGCTCGGCGAGGGGTGCGCCACGCATCGAGTTGTGACTGCCGGACGGCGGGCCGTCGGTCGGGTCGATGGCGTGGAGCGCGCGGATGAAGGCGGCGAGTTGTTCGGCGGCTCGCACGGGGTCGGCGAACGGGGTGCTGTAAGCGTCGCTGCCATCGAGCCAGCGCGCGATGGTCCAGGCGGACGGGTAGTCGTCGGTGGGTGCGCCGACCTCGAGGGTCTCGGGGATGGGGAGCGGGAGCTGCGGGGCGAGCCAACTCAGCCAGCGGTGCTCGTGCTCGATCTGGGCTTCGGTGCCGGGGCGACGCGGGAGGCGGACGGCGAGCTTGTCGCCGAGGCGGTAGATGGCGTTGGCGGTGCCGATGGAGGGGATGCGCCGCAGTGGGAGGTCGCTCCAGCGCGAGAACTGGGCAGCGATGAGGCGTCGGGCGAGGGCGTCGGTGACCTCGAGCTCATCGTCATGCAGGCGCGGATGGACCAAGCGGCGCTCCTCGCAGGCACGATAGCGGGCGGAACTGCGCAGATGGGCGCGCAGGATAGACGCACCGCGCGGCGCTCGATATCCTTCCAGTCCGTCCGTGGAGGGACGTCTTATGGCTCACTCGAAGCAGGCGCGGAAGCGCATCATCACGAACCTGAAGTCTGAGGCCCGGAACCGCCCGGTGCGCACCTTCACCTCGCGCCGCGTGCGCGACGCCCACACGGCTGTGACGGCCGGCGGCCCCGAGGCCGTTGAGGCGGTGCGCCAGGCGCAGTCGGCGCTCGACAAGGCTGTGAAGTCCGGCGTGATTCACGCCAACTCGGCGGCTCGTCGCAAGTCGCGCCTGCAGAAGGCACTGAAGGCGGCCAACGCCGCCGCCTAACCCCGTTCCGGGGTTCTCCTCGTCGAGGCCGCGTGAGCGGCCTCGTTTGGCGTCCCTCTGTTCTTTCGATCCTCGCAAGTTGGGGCCGAATCGGCCCGTTGTGCTGAGACCGCACCACCGCCTTGCGTATACTGCGCGTGGCTCCGGCTCCCGCGAGGCGTGTCCCACCCGGATGCCTGACCTCGCTTGCTGACAGCCATCGCGATTCCCCGCGTTCCCCCTCGAACCGTTCGAGAGACTGACAAGGCAGGTACCCCATGCGCGCAACGATCTTCGAAGCTCCCGGCAAGGTGTCGGTCGTCGACAAGCCGGTGCCGGTGCCGGGTCCTGGTGAGATTCGTCTGCGCACGGCGGCGACGGCGCTGTGCGCCTCGGACGTGCGGGTGTACCGCGGCGAGAAGTATGCGAAGCCGGGTGTGACGCCGGGTCACGAGCTCGCGGGGGTCGTCGACATGATCGGCGAGGGCGTCACGGGCATCAACGAGGGCGACCGCGTGGTGATCTGCCCGATGGTGACGTGCGGCAGGTGCCGTTACTGCATCGTCGGCCGCCAGAACCGCTGCGAAGAGCGCAAGACGATGGGCTACGACCTGGACGGCGGATTCGCCGAGTTCGTGCTCGTGCCGGCGGAGATCGTGCGCGTCGGGCACGTGCTGCCGGTGCCGGACGACCTGCCGCTGGACATCGCAGCAATCACCGAGCCGACGGCGTGCACGCTCTCATCGATTGAGCTGCTCGGCGTACACGCCGGCACAAGCCTCGCGATCATGGGCGCGGGGCCGATGGGTCTGCTGCACGTGCTGCTCGCGCGCACCGTCGGCGCGGGCGTGATCATCGTGAGTGAGCCGGTCGCGGAGCGCCGCGAGATCGCGAAGCGCTGGGGCGCCGACATCGTGATCGACCCGACCACGCAGGACGCGGTGGCGATCGTGAAGGACGCGACCGATGGTGACGGCGCCGACGCGGTCGCGCTGACCATTGGCTCGCACGCAGCGGTGATTCCGTCGTTCGACCTGGTGCGCAAGCAGGGGACGATCAACCTGTTCGCCGGCTTCCCGCCGAAGCAGACGGTGCCGTTCGACCCGAACTTCCTGCACTACAACGAGGTGATCCTGACCGGATCGCAGAACGCGACGACGGACCAGTACCGCCGCACGATCCAGATGCTGAAGCACGTCGCGCACATCGACGAGGTCGTGACCAACCGGTACGACGTCGAGCACGGCCCGCAGGCGTACGAGTCGCGGCTGTCGATGAGTGGCCTCAAGTCGCTCGTGCAGTTCCCCGGCGTCGAATAGCACTTCATGCAGGAGCGCGGCGCAGAACGTTCCACTGAGGCGGCCACGATGGCCGCCTCGGGCGATGTGGGGAATTCCTCCTCGACGCAGCCGCCTGTTCGCCTGGGCTCATGGCTGCGGTCGGAGCGACTGCGTCGCGGGTTCTCGTACGCCGAGGTCGAGCGCGACACGCACATCAACCGGCTGTACCTCGAAGCACTCGAGGACGAGCACTACGACGTGCTGCCGGCACCGATATACACGCGCGGGTTCGTGAAGCTGTACGCGCGCATGCTGGGGATCGATCCCAGCGGCGCGGTGGCGATGCTGCCGGACGACCTGCCGACACCACCTGGACT
>JBAXNX010000183.1:0-3489 GCA_037133575.1 Chloroflexota bacterium | reverse complement strand
GAGTCGGCGCGTGGGTTGGTGGTCGTGGTCGGCAGCACGGTGTAGGCGACCGTGGTGCCAGCGGGGGCGATCGCGGGGTTGATGCCCCACTCGGCGACGTGGTCGATGGTCGTAATAGTCGTGCGCTGCGCGGGGTCGGTCGCGGGGGCGATGTAGACGCGGTCAGCGTTCGTGCTGAACTCGGCGAAGATGAGCCGTGCCCCGAGGTCATTCGCGGGCGTGTTGGCACCGCGCATCCGCAGCACGAGCACGCCTGCACCGAGCACGGCGATGAGCGCGATCACACCAACGACGAATGGAGCGCGCCGAGACCAGGCCATCGCACCGCCATGTAATGGGGAGTGGGAGGCCCCTGCGCGCCGTAGGCCCGCCAGCCCTAGCGCTGCCGTGCCGTACTCGATCTCTCGTGTACGTATAGGCAAAGTCAGGGTAGGAAGCGCCTTCTCGGTGTGTCAAACCAAATGTGCGCGCGTGTGTGTCGTTGTTCGCATGGCAGCTATCCTGATCCGCAATGTTGCTATTCCGCTATCTGCCATACATCACACAGACGCCGGCCGCGGTGCTCACCGTCATCCTCGCATTCGTGGTGTCGATGCTCGTCGGGCTGTCCGTCCACGAGTTCTCGCACGCCGCGGTGGCGGATCGACTGGGCGATCACACGGCGCGGCGCTTTGGGCGACTCACGCTCAATCCGCGTGCACACCTCGACCCAATGGGCGCGCTGATGATCATGTTCGTGGGATTCGGGTGGGCTAAGCCAACACCGGTGAATCCGTACAACACGCCGCGGCCACGGTTGAGCATGGTGCTGATCGCGCTCGGCGGGCCGCTCTCGAACCTCGCGATCGCGTTCGTTGCTGGCCTGCCGCTGCGACTCGGGATCGTCGACCCGAGCCTGTCGCTCGCGCGGAACCCGGACGCTTCCTACCTCGTTGGACTGTTCCTGACGTGGATGGTGTCGCTGAACGTCACACTGGCCGTGTTCAACCTGCTGCCGCTGGCACCGCTGGATGGGTTCCGGGTGCTGGTGGGGCTGCTGCCGCCGAACCTCGCGCGTGAGATCTCGAAGTACGAGCAGTGGGGGCCGGGCATCCTGATGCTGCTGTTCTTCCTACCGTTCATCACCGGCTTCAATCCGCTGTTCACGGTGATGAACCCGCTGCTCGACTTCTTCACCGAGCTTGCGATGGGCGTCCGAGGCGGGATATTTGGCTAGTCGCCTGATGGCGGCGTTCCGACGTCTGCGTGTCGTGTTCGTGGTCTCGCATGCGATCTATCGCGTGCGACAGGTGTGGATCAGCGCCCGACCGGCGCTGCGAGCGAACGAAGTGCTGATTGTGCGCGAGCGGCTGAGTGACGCCGAGCGCGCGTTCTTCGTGGCGATGGATCCCCGCGACCGACGCCATTCGATGGACGTGCTGCAGCTGCTGCGCGAGCGCGGCGCGCCGAGTGCGACCCTCGAGACTGCTGCGCTGCTCCACGACATCGGCAAGGGCCAGATGCACCTGCACGAGCGCGTGCTGTTCGTGCTGATTGGCGTGGCGAGCGGGCGGCTGCGTCGCCGACTCGAACGTGAAGGTCAGCGCGGGCTGCGCGGCGCATTCTGGCGGCTGCACCACCACCCCGAGGTAGGGGCGGCGCTGCTCAACGACATCTCGACGGAGCGGGTGCGCTGGCTGGTCCTGCACCACACGGACCGCCGCCCGCCGGACGACCTGGAGCTGCTGGCACTGATCGCGGCGGACAGCGTGCGCTGAGGCCGGCAGGCGTCCGACGGCCTCCGATCGCCGTACAGTTACTAAGACGACCTGAGGGGGGACGGCATGCCGCGAGTCGCAATCATTGGCACTGGACTGATCGGTGCATCCATCGGCCTGGGACTGCAGGCGAACGGTGCGCCGGGCCTCGAGATCGTTGGGTCGGACCGCTTCCGCGACAACGCGCGCGGCGCCGAGCAGGTGCACGCGGTCGACCGCGTCGAAGCCGACCCGCGCAAGGCGGTGCAGGGCGCGGGCCTCGTGATCATCGCGGTACCGATCCTCGCCATCCACGAAGTGATGGAAGAGATCGCCGGATCACTCGAGCCGGGTGCGGTCGTGACCGACACCGGATCGACCAAGGGCGACGTGCTGCGCTGGGCGCGCGAGCTGCTGCCCTCGAACGTTGCGTTCGTCGGTGGCCATCCGATGGCCGGGAAGACCGAGACGGGACCGCGCGCTGCGGACGCGAAGCTGTTCGAGGGTGCGCGCTGGGTGATCGCTGCGCCGCGCAACGTGCCGGGCGACGCGGTCGAGGTCGTGAACGGGCTCGCGAAGGGACTCGGCGCGCTGCCGCAGTTCATGGATGCGATGGAGCACGACGCGTACGTCGCAGCGATCTCGCACTTGCCGATGGCGGCAGCGACCGCGCTGTTCCGCCTCGCACGCTCGTCAGAGGCGTGGCCGGAACTGTCGGTGCTTGCCTCGACGGGCTTCAAGGACACGACGCGCCTGACAGCGACCGAGCCGGCGATGGCGCACGACATCCTGATCACGAACCGCGAGCAGATCGTGGGCTGGCTGCGCCGCTACCGCGAGGAGCTGCGCAAGCTTGAAGACGAGATCGCGAATGTGACTGACGAGGCTGCACTGTTCCGCTCGATCAGCGAGACGAATCTGCAATACACCGGATTCCGCGAGGGCGTCGTGGGCCGGCAGGAGATCCACGACAACATGCTCGATGAGATCCCGGAAGCCGGGATGATGGACCTGATCCTCGGCGGTGCGCTCGCCGAGCGGGCTCGTGAGCTGCAGAAGCGCTCCGAGGAGCGCCTGGCGGAATCGGAGCGTGAGATGCGCTCGGGCGGACGCGGCGCGTAACGGCCTCGAAGCACAGTTGTCGTCGCTGCAACGCTCGCGAACGGGCTGTTACAGCCCGACGTTGTAGGTAATGAGACCCTAGAGGTGGAACGGGCGACCGGTGGACTGGTCATCGCCCGAGAACGCATGCACGACTGGCGTGTCGGCGCATGCGGGGACAATGTGTACATGAGATGCGGGGCTGCATCCCAGCAGTGAGGCGCGGTGAGCGCGCCTGGCGAGGAACAGCCATCATGACCAACACGGAACTGATCCATGTCGGTTTCGAGAATCACCTTGCGCTGAACCGCGTCGTCGCCATCGCGACGCCCGCCTCGGCGCCGGTGAAGCGAATGATCCAGCGCGGGAAAGAGGAGCGGCACATCATCGACCTGACCAGCGGGCGGCGGACGAAGGCTGTTGTCGTACTCGACAACGACTGGGTCGCTTTGCTCGCGATCACGCCGGAGACGTTCTCGGGTCGCGTGGGCGCGATGCGCCACGTGGACGCGAGCGCATAGCCGTTGGCCGAGACCACGACGCCCGACAGTGTCACGCCCGGACATGGGCCTGCTCTCGTCGTCGTGGTCTCTGGCCCCTCGGGTGTCGGCAAGGACGCATTGCTCGCGCGGATCCGTGAGCGCACGGATCA
>JBAXNX010000182.1:0-3499 GCA_037133575.1 Chloroflexota bacterium | reverse complement strand
TTCTAAGGTAACGAATCAATCGAACCGTGATCAGAGTCGTCTGGGTGGGTCGGCGTTGTAACTGACGCTCATCTCAGCAACGAAGCCTCCGCCCGGTAGCACGACGACGGGGAAGTGTTGGATTGCTCGCCCGATCGGCTGGCTCGCCGGCACAAAGAATGCGGATGGCATGCCGGCCTGTGGCCCTCCACCGACGATGCCAAAAGATGTTGCTGCCTCCGTCGGGCGCGGCAGCATCGTCACGAGAACGTCTTCACTAACGAAGCGCTGGGTACGCGCGAAACCCCTGAAGACCGAGACGAGGGTCTGGGTAATCGTCAGCGGGCTTCCCGCGCAGTGCCGGCGGATCTCCCGAAGAGCGCGGTCGAGTCTCAACGCCGCCGGCAGATCGAACTCGACACCATGCGTGCTCCAGGCCAGCGTCCCGCGTTGCGTCCGCCCCTGCTTGGCCACTGAGAACGATTGGAATGAGGGGTCGGCTGCATTTGAGATCGTGAAGCACACCGGCGCGAATACCCGATCGGGCCTTTGTCCCCAGACCGCGGCGATCACGTCCAGCCTCCGACTGTTGGGATGGAACTGGGCAAGGCGACTTGTGTAGGTGTCAGTGAGCGCCTGGCGTAGCGTTTCGATTACCTCGGAGGCTCGTCGCTCCCGGATACGCTCACCGAGCCATTCCGCGGTGGGAACAGGCCGCCCACGTGCGTCGGGAAGCTGCGCCGAACCGGTGAAGCCGAGGATGATCGAGTCATGGAACAAGATCGACTTGGTCGCGTTAGAGCGCTCGTCAGGGATGCCAGTCGACATGTCGGTCAACCGGCGATCTGAGAGGAGGTACATGAAATCGTCGGTGAGCGCCGTGAGAATGGTTGTCACGGCGCCACACTAGCACCGGTTCAAGAAAGCTCTGACCGCGAACTGGCGCTGCACTAAATCGTTCGCCCGCCGTCGATCCCGATCGTCTGCCCGGTGACATATGCCGCCGCGTCCGAGGCGAGATACACCGCCAGCAGTCCGACTTCGCGTACACGTCCGTAGCGCTTCAGTGGGATGTTCGCCGCGCCGCGCTCTTCGCGCTGACGGAACTCGTCCTCGGTCATCTGCTCGGGGTCCGGGAACTGGCCGGGGTTGATGCCGTTCGCGCGCACCCCGTACGGCGCCCACTCCAGCGCGAGCGACTCGGTGAATCGCGTCAGTCCGGTCTTCGCCGCCGCGTACGCGCTCATGTTCGCGCCCGCTCGAGTTGCTGCGAACGAGGAGATGTTGATCGCGCAGCCGGAGCGCTGCTCGAGCAGCGTCGGCCCGAACACGTGACTGCCGACAAACGCCTGCGTGAGGTTGAGGTCGATCACCTTGTGCCAGTCAGCCTCGGTCATCACGCGGCCCTCGCCGCCCGGCGCCTGCGCCACCGTGCCGGGGATCGAGTCGCCGACGCAGTTCACGATCACATCGAGCCCGCCCAGCGCTTCGAGCACCGCGTCGCGAATGCGCTCCATCGCCTCGACGCTCGTGCCGTCGGCCGCCCAACCGAAGCCGCGCCGACCCAGCGCCTGCACCTCGCTCGCGACCTTCGCCGCGTTCGGCTCGCCGAGACTCGTGATCGCGACGTCGGCGCCCGCATCAGCGAACGCCAGCGCGATCCCGCGACCAATGCCGCGCCCCGCGCCCGTGACGAGCACGCGCTTCCCAGTGACATCAAAGTCTGCGAGTGCCATCAGTGCGTTCCCCTCCGCTCGAGCCCGTTCGTAGCGATGCTACGAGCGGGCTGAGCGGAGAGCGATCCAGGCGGGGCGACGTTTACCCGACGGGCGTGCCAGCCCTATGCAGTGCAATCGATACGCTGGGCGAGAAGTAACGAAGTTACGAGCAGCGGCCGATGAGGGCCGTGCTCGCCGGCACACCGCTCGGGAACTGCGAGTCCCATCCCGCGTTCACGACTGCGACGCTCGCCGCCGGGATGTACGTCACGAAGCTGCCGTCCGCCGTCGACGCCCAGAATGCCGCCGAAATCTTCGGGCACGACGAGGCGGTGAGCAGCGCGTCCTTCGACCCGCCGCCGTACACCACCAGCCCGAAGCCCGCCGTCGGGATCGAGCCGCCGACGATCTTGCCGGTCGTCGAGGGTGGCTCGGGCGCAGCCGGCGCGGAGGCTGCTGCGATGCCTCGTAAGAACTGATCGACTGCCCAGCCAGTGACCCCACCGCCGCTCACACGGACCCAGTGGTATCCCTCGGCGTCAGCAGCGCCGCCCAGCACCGACATCGCCGAACCGCTCGACACGCACGAGAAGACCGTGCCGCTCAACGAGGGCAGCGAGCGCACCCGCAGGCAGTCGCCATCCGCGACCACCGTCGCCGTCACACCGGGTGCCAGCGCGATCGCTGGTCCTGAGGAGGTCGAGGCGGATCCGATGCCCGCGCCCCCCACCCCTGCACCACTGCCGGTCGCGTTCGCCGGGATCGGCGTGTCGATCAGGTGGTACGCATGCACGGAGATGTTCGAGTAGCGCGCCGCGACGACCATCGGCTCGTAGTCGCGTTGTCGCACGACGCCGTCGTACTGCGCGTTGGAGTCGACCACCTGGAACTTCCCGGCGCCATAGTTCTGCAGCACGATCGCCGTGTGCATGCCGGGGTAATCGGCGCTCGGTGTGGTGTTCTTGTCATCGATCAGCTGCAGCACGTCGCCGACCTGTGCGGCGATCAGCGGCACCTCGATCGCGCCGGCCTGGATGTAGCCGAGCCGGTAGTCCGAGCCGATCGACCGGCCGATCGCTGCCTTCATCACGCGCTGGACGAACGGGAAGCACTCGCCCTGCTTGGAGTTGAGCTGCGCGAGCGCCGAGGTGGTGACAAGGGTGGCGCTCGACGGCGCGTTCACGGTCGAGGCGGCGTCGACCTGACCGGGGAGCACGAGTAGGAACGCGAACGCCGCGAGGAGCGCAGCGAACACCACGAGGATCCTGGGGGTGCGGGCTGGGGTCATCGCGTCCCTGCTGTCTCACCCCGCCAAGAGCTCGACTGCGGGAATCAGAGTACACAGATCAACCTGTGTGAGTCACCTCACAACCTGCTGGACATAACAATATAGGTATATGCAGATTGTTTCACGTGAAACAATTGTGCTAACGAGCCCGAACAGTTCCCAGAGTGTTCGAGGTCGACATCGCGCCTCGCTAGCCGATCCGGACCGCCTGTACGACCCGTCGCTCCGAGTACTCGTGTGTGCTCGAGTTGAAGTCGCCGTCGCACGTCACGACCGTCACCTCGTCCGGCGCGCCTTGCTGCCCGAGTAGCTCGTTCCAGGCGGCAGTGGTGTCGGGGTCGTAGAGCTTGTTGGTCGTCACCCGGTAGCGCAGCTGCATGCCATCGGCGAGCTGCAGTTGGACCTCGTCGCCCGGGCGGATGTCCCGCAGCCGCCACAGCGCCGCCGCCCCGATATGGATGTAGTCGAGGTGGCCCGCGAACACCGCGTTCCCACGGCCGGGCCGCGCGCTGAA
>JBAXNX010000181.1:0-3561 GCA_037133575.1 Chloroflexota bacterium | reverse complement strand
CTGTCCCCGGAAGGGACCCGCGCGGAGATCATCAATCTGGTCAAGCTGCGGGACGCATAGTCGGGACGCCCGTGAGCGCCCGAACTGGAGGATTCGACAGTGCCGAACCTGATTAGCTTTGACATCGACGGGACGCTCGTGACCGGTAACGGCCCCGGCCCGATCACCCTCGAGATGGTGCGCCGCGCTCAGGAGCAGGGCCACACCATCGGCAGCTGCTCGGATCGCCCAGTGACAGACCAGAAGAACATGTGGGCCACACTGATCGGCCTGGAGCCGTCGTTCACGGTGCTGAAGCACCGCCTCGACACGGTCATGGCGCAGCACCCGGGGCACGACAACTACTACCACATCGGCGACACCGACATGGACAAGCACTTCGCCGAGCTCCACAACTTCACCTTCCAGCAGGTCCAGACGATGGATCCGCACGCGTGGATGGCGAACGAGTCAGGCGAGGTCCTCTGGGGCCCGCAGGGCCGCGGCGCACTCCCGAACACCACAGTCCTCGTCGAGCAGCTCGGCGCCGGCGGTGGCTTAGGCGGTGCTGCAGCTGCACCGGTGCAGGACACGCACGGACTGACCGACCCGAACGACGAATACGCCGGCGGCTAATCCCGCGGAGCGAGTAACCACCGAAGGGCGAGGCGCACACCTCGCCCTTCGTGTTGTCTGAGCGCCCAACGAATTGGGCACTGACGAGCGGCATTGGGGGGCAAGCATGCCGGTGACCAGCTTCGAGATTCGCAAGCGCGAACCGTTCGAGGGCGGACAGTCGTTCGGCGCGACCGGTGCGTACGAGCGCATCGAGGGCGTGCTGCACTACGCCGTCGACCCGAACAACGAGAGCAATGCCGGCATCGTCGACATCAAGCTCGCGGAGCGCGGCGCCGACGGACTCGTCCACTTCGATGGCGACGTCACGCTACTGCAGCCTGCAGACGTATCGAAGGCTAACGGTCGATTGCTCGCCGACGTCGTAAATCGCGGTGGCCCGACCTTCATGCGCTACAACCTTGCCGTCGGCGACCCGCTGCACCGCGAGGTCATCCCCGCCGGCGACGGCTTCCTCTTCGAGCGCGGCTGGACCATCGCCTGCATTGGCTGGCAGTGGGACGTGGACCGCAGCAACGGTCGCCTCGGTCTCACCGCGCCGCAGGCGCTCGGCGCCGATGGCAAGCCAATCGCCGGCTCAGTGATCGTCACGTACCAGGGCAACGAGCCTGCCGACCACTTCTTGCTCTCCGACCGCGGCCACCAGCCCTACCCAGCCGCCGATGTCAACGAACTCGATGCACGGCTCTTCGTGCGCGATGACCCGTTGGGCACGCGCCAGGCCGTCGCCCGCGAGAAGTGGCAGTTCGCGCGCGTCGAGAACGGCACGAAGACCCCCGACTCCACCCACGTCAGCATGGACGAGCCGTTCGAGATGGGCCGCTGGTACGAGGCGATCTACACCACCAACATCTGCCCCGTCGTCGGCACGGGCCTGCTCGCCTTCCGCGACGCGACCTCGTTCCTGCGCTACTCGGACGCCGACGACAACCCCGCGAAGGGTCGCATCACCCACGCCTTTGGCATGGGCATCTCGCAGTCCGGCCGCTTCCTGCGCGAGTTCCTGTCCGCCGGCGCAAACCTCGACGAGGCGGGCCGCAAGACTTACGACGGCCTGCACACGCACATCGCCGGCGGACGACGCGGCGAGTTCAACCACCGCTACGCACAGCCCTCGGTGATCGAGCCCTTCGGCCTCGGCCACCGCCCGCCCTTCGCGTACGAGGACACCACCAACCCCTTCGACAAGGCGGCGATACCCGGCCTACTCACGCGCCTGCGAGCACGCAACGGCGTACCGCAGATCATCGCGACGAACTCGGGCACCGAGTACTGGCGCGGCGATGCCTCGATGATGCACATCGACCCGAACGGCGCTGTCGACGCCCCCGAGACGCCCGAGGCGCGCGCGTACTACTTCGCTGGTACGCAGCACGGCTCCGGCACGCTGCCATTCCGGCACGGCAACGTCGGCACGCGCACCAGCACCGCGAATGCGCTCAACATCATCAACTACATGCCGCTGCTGCGCGCCGCGCTCACCAACCTCGACCAGTGGGTGACCGCCGGCGTCGAGCCACCCGCGAGCGCGATCCCGAAGCTGTCCGATGGCTCGGCTGTCACACGCGACCGCGCCGCCTACGACTACATGTCGCTGCCCCTCAACATGCTGCTGGTGCGTCGCCTCTGGGCACTCCCCGAACTCAATTTCGGCGAGCAGGTCGACCAGGGCATCGGCTCGTACCCGCCGGTGATGTCGCTGACGAAGGTCTTCCCCTCGTTCGTCTCGGCCGTCGACAAGGACGGCAACGACAAGGCCGGCATCCGCCTGCCCGACATCCAGGTGCCGCTGGCCACGCATACCGGCTGGAACCCGCGCCACCCCGACGTCGCCGGCCTCGACCAGACACAGGGCCTCAGCGGCTCCACGATCCCCTTCGCGAAGGCCACCGCCGACCGCGATCCCGAGGTCGACCCGCGCCCCGCGATCGAGGAGCGCTACGCAGGTCGCGAGGACTACGAGGCACGCGTGCGCTCGGCCGCCGAGGAGCTCGCCGCGCAGCGCTACCTGCTCCCCAGCGACGTCGAGGTCGTCACGAAGAACGCGATGGACCGCTGGGATGCGCTCACCGCATAACGCTCGGCACATGCAAGGCGCAGACGAAGGCCGCACCATGGTTGGTGCGGCCTTCGCATTCCTGCGAGCCGCATGGTGAGTGGAGCCCCCGTGCAATTCGGCATCTTCTCCGTCGGCGACGTCACGCCCGACCCCACGACCGGTCGAGCCCCCACCGAGGCCGAGCGCATCCAATCGATGCTCGCGATCGCGCTCAAGGCCGAGGAGGTCGGCCTCGATGTCTTCGCGACGGGTGAGCACCACAACCCGCCGTTCGTGCCGTCGTCGCCAACGACCATGCTTGGCTACATCGCCGCACGCACGAAGCACCTCGTGCTCTCCACCGCGACCACGCTGATCACCACGAACGACCCGGTGAAGATCGCCGAGGACTTCGCGATGCTGCAGCACGTCTCGGGCGGCCGCGTCGACCTCATGCTTGGCCGCGGCAATCAGGCCGAGGTGTACCCGTGGTTCGGCCAGGACATTCGCAACGGGCTCTCACTCGCGATCGAGAACTACGAGTTGCTCCACCGCCTCTGGCGCGAGGAGCGCGTAGACTGAACCGGCAACTACCGAGGTCCACTGCATGGCTTTACCTCGACACCACGTCCGCTCGATGGCGTGCCGCCGTTCGTCTGGCACGGCTCGATCCGCTCGCCAGAAATCGCGCAGCAGGCCGGCCGCTACGGCGATGGCTTCTTCCACAACAACATCTTCTGGCCCGTCGAGCACACCACGCAGATGGTCGCGCTGTACCGCCAGCAGTTCGAGGCATCTGGTCACGGCGCCGCCTCGGACGCGATCGTTGGGCTCGGCGGCCAGTTCTTCGCGCGCGAGAAGGCCGCCGACGCAATCCGCGAGTTCCGCCCGTACTTCGACAACGCGCC
>JBAXNX010000180.1:0-3604 GCA_037133575.1 Chloroflexota bacterium | reverse complement strand
GTCGTACTGCCCGCTGTGGGACTGGTGCACGTGCCGACGTACCTGTCGTACGAGGAGGCCTCGACGCTGCCGTGTGCGGCGCTCACCGCCTGGAACGGTATTTACGAGGTTGGGCGGCTGCGCCCCGGATCGACCGCGCTGTTCCTCGGCACCGGCGGCGTCTCGATCTTTGGGCTGCAGTTCGCGCACCTCGGTGGTGTGCGCACCATCGTCACCTCGAGCAGCAACGAGAAGCTCGAGCGCGTCCGCGAGCTCGGTGCCGACGAGATCATCAACTACCGCGAACGCGAGGACTGGGAGCAGGTCGTGCTCGAGCTGACCGACGGCCGTGGCGTGGACCTCGTGCTCGAGGTTGGCGGTGCGGCGACCTACCCGAAGTCGATGGCCGCCACGCGCATCGACGGCCACGTCGTGTTGAGCGGCGGCGTCGCCGGACAGTCGTCCGAGCCGGCCCCGTTGCCCGGCCGCGTGATCGCGACGCGCATCAACGTCGGCAACCGCGTGATGTTCGAGCGCATGAACCACGCGATCGCGCAGGGCGAACTGCAGCCAGTGATCGATCAAACATTTACGTTCACGTCAGCAGCAGATGCATACCGGCACCTGCAGTCGCAGGCGCACCTCGGCAAGGTCGTGATCACCGTTCCGTAAACGTAATTACCGTGCACTCGTCCTATAACGTGAACAGGAACGTGATAAAGTTCGCTGCAGCTAAATCACGTGGCGTAGCCGCATGGCTCGCCCTCTCCGAAGAATCGAGTGCACGATGGCCGAGAGCGCCGCACCAATTGGAGTAGCGGAGAAGCCGGGTCTCGTAACGGATCAGAGCTGGCTCCAGCGTACCTTCGGTGCGCTTGGCGACTCGAACTTCCGCCTGCTGTACCTCGGCAACGTCATGCAGTTCGGCTCGATGCAGATGCAGCTGGTCGTCCGCGGCTGGCTCGTCTTCCATCTGACCGGATCGTTCGCTGCACTCGGGACGATGGCGTTGGCTAATGCGGTCCCTGGCTTGCTGCTCTCGCCGGTCGGGGGTGTGCTCGCCGACCGCGCGCCGAAGAAGACCATCATTCAAGCCGCGCAGATGTTTAACGTCGTCAATGCGGCAGTGCTCGCCATCTTCGCGGCAGGCATGTTCGGCACGCATCTCGAGTTCTGGCACCTCTTCCTGAGCGCGTTCCTGCAGGGCGGCGTGAACTCGCTGATGATGCCAGCACGGCAGTCCATCATCTCCGACCTCGTGGGCCCCGACCGTCTGATGAATGCGATCGGTGTGAACGCGTCTGGTCAGACGCTGATGCAGTTGATGGGCCCGGGTATCGCCGGCTTCCTGATCGCGGCGCTCTCGCCGTCCGCAGTCTTCTGGGTCATGGCCGCGATGTACCTCGCTGCCGTGACCTTCACGGTGCGCCTCCCGGCTCACCCGATCTTCGCGTACCAGCGCGTTGGCCGTGGCGGCGCAGGAGCCGGTGCGCAGGGTCGAGGTCGTCGTGGCAGCGGCAGCTTCAACGACCTGATCGACGGCATGAGGTACGTCGCGAAGGATCCGACGATCCGCATGCTGATCGCGGTCAACTTCCTCATCGTGATCGTCGCCATGCCGTACACGATGCTCATGCCTGGCTTCGTGCGCGAAGTGCTGTGTCACGAGCCCGGGTGCACCTCTGAGCAGTCCGGTGTGATGCAGGGTGTCATGCAGAGCATCCAGGGCGTGGGCGCGATCGTCGGTGCGATGTTCGTGGCTTCCGGCGCCGCGCGCGGCCGAGGCAAGATGATGGTCGTGTGGGGCGCGCTGCTCGGCATTGGCATCGTCGCGTTCTCGATCTCGCACAACTTCTGGATCACGCTGCCAATCATGATCTTCATCGGCGCGGGCCAGTCCGGTCGTATGGCGATCGGTCAGGTGCTCATCCAGGTCTATTCCGAGGAGGAGTACCGGGGCCGCGTGATGTCGGTCTGGTTCATGCAGTTCGCGCTCGTGCAGGTCGGCACCTTCCTCGTCGGCATCCTCGCGTCGTTCGTCGGCCCGCAGTTGGCCATTGGCGGTCTCGCGGCGCTGCTCGTGGTGGCGATGGGCGTGACCTATTTCACCGTCCCGAGGATGCGCCAACTGGAGTAGGCTCCTCCCGAGTTCGCGACTCCCTCGAGGATCGCGCGCGGACGCCGGCTCGCCGGCAAAGGGGGACGCCGTGATCGACCAGCAGTTTATCGCTGGGACGCCCGAGGACATCGGACTGAGTTCCGAGCGACTCGACCGCCTCTATGAGTACGTCGAGCGCCAGGTCGCCGAGGGCCTCCCCAGCGCGCAGATCGCCGTCGGCCGCCACGGCAAGCTCGCTGCGGTGCGTACCTTCGGCACTGTCACCGCGGGCGGCACGACCCAGCCTGCGACCAACGAGCACACCTACTGTCTCTACTCGGCGACGAAGGGCGTGGTCGCGACCGCGCTGTGGGCGCTGATCGAGGATGGCAAGCTCCGCCTCGATGAGCGCGTCGTCGACATCATTCCCGAGTTTGGCACCGAGGGTAAGGACATCATCACCGTCGAGCAGGTGCTGACGTTCACCGCCGGCTTCCCGAGTGCGCCCATGCACCCCCGCCTCTGGGAAGACCGCGAGTTGCGCCTCGAGCGCATGCAGGGCTGGCGGCTGAACTGGGAGCCGGGCTCGCACTACCAGTACCACGCCACCTCGGCGCACTGGGTGCTCGTCGAGATCATCTACCGCCGCACCGGCATGGACTTCCGCGACTACATCCGCCAGCGCATCACGCACCCGATGGGTGTACCCGAGCTCTTCGTCGGCCTGCCCGACGAGCTGCACCACCGCGCCGCCGATGTCGTGTACGTCGACCAGCCCTCAGGCTAAGGCGGTAGCGAGGCGAACGTCGACACCGTGCTGCACTTCAACCTGCCTTCGCAGCGTCGAGCCGGCACGCCGGGTGCCGGTGGCTTCGCGGGCGCGGGCGACCTCGCCCTCTTCTACCAGCGCCTCGTGAGCGTGCAGGATTCCGGCACCTTCGCACCGCTCAAGCCCGAGACGATCGAGTACGCCACGACCGTCCGCACGCGCGACGACCAGGTGGACGAGGCGACCGGTCGCCCCGCCAACCGTGGCCTCAGCGTCGTCATCGCCGGCGACCTCCCCGTGGAGCGAGGCTATGGCGAGCACGTCTCGCCTCGTGCCTTCGGTCATGGCGGCGCCGGAGGCCAGCTCGCATGGGGCGACCCCGAGACCGGCCTATCGGTCGGCTTCACTACCAATGGCTTCGTGAACAGCAACCGCATCCGCGAGCGTGGCCGCACCATCGGCTCGCTCGCCGCCGCGGCGCTCCTCTAGTCCCGACTGCATCGAGGCGACGCGGTGGCGTGACGCACCGCGCCGCCGTACGGTGCGCGCCATGACACTCCGCGCGCTCCTCGTCACGCTCGCTGCCTGCATCGGCCTTGCACTCGTGCATCCCGTCGACGCCGCGATACCGACGAGCACGGGCGATGCGCTCTACGCGAGCGCCGCTCCCGCCATCGCCTTCATCGACACACCGATCGCCACCGGCAGCGGCATCTACTTCGAGGGCGGCTACGTGCTCACCGACGCGCACGTCGTCT